>DAOTXK010000145.1:0-7409 GCA_034435395.1 Anaerolineae bacterium
GGGGGGGGAGACCCTCAGACGATGGCAATGGCGCGGACCGGGGAGCCGGAGCAGCCCTTGAGCTTGAGCGGCAGGGCGATAAGGGGGCAGCGCGGGGCCGGTATCTGATCCAGGTTGGTCAGGTTTTCCAGGATGCAGATACCCCTGGGGAGCAAGGTGCGGTGGGTGGGGAAGGCCGCCGTGGACAGATCGTGAGGATCGACCCAGTCGGGGTCAAAGCTCTCCACGCCGAGGGCTTTGATCGGTTTGGCCGCCAGGTAATCAACCGCCCGGCGCGTCAGGTACGGCCAGCCGTCCGCCCAGTAGGCCGAGGCCCGCTCGCCCGGCTTCCAGTTGGCCGAGTGCCCGGTGTGCAGCAGGACGATGTCGCCGTGTCTGATCGTTTTCGCGGCTCCCGCCGGTTATAATCCGGGTTCAGGGATCAACCAGACCCTTTTTAACTTAACCTTCCAATGCGTGGGATGCGGCGGCGCATTGGGGAGCCTGAACAGGGGGCGGGTATGTTTTCACTGGCGGAGAAAGTCGGGCAGATGTTGCTGGTGGGGTTCCCCGGCCTGGAAGCCCCGGCATACGTGCGGGAGTGGCTGGCCGAGGGCCGTATTGGGGGGGTGGTGCTGTTTGCGCGGAATGTGTCCAGCCCTTCGCAACTGGCCGAGCTGGCCGGGACTTTGCACCAGGCGGCCCCGACGCCGGTGTTGATCGCCATCGACCAGGAAGGCGGCGTGGTGGCGCGCCTGCGGGAGGGCTTCACCGAAAGCCCCGGCGCGATGGCGCTGGGCGCGGCGGACTCCGAGGCGCTGGCCGAAGCGGTGGCCGCTGCCCTGGCGACGGAGCTGCGGGCGCTGGGGATCAACTGGAATCTCGCGCCGGTGGTGGACATCGGCCATGACAGCAGCAACCCTGTCATTGGCACGCGGACGCTGGGGACGGACGCCCGCCGGGTCAGCCGGCTGGCCGTCGCCCAGGTGCGCGGCTTCCAGAAGGCTGGCGTGGCCGCCTGTGCCAAACACTTCCCCGGCCATGGCAACACCCCCACCGACTCCCACGTGGCGCTGCCCATCGTCCGCGGCTCGCTGGACTTTCTTTGGGAACATGACCTGGTGCCTTTCCGGGCGGCGGTCGAGGCTGGCGTGGCCACGGTGATGCTCAGCCATGTCAAGTTTGAGGCGCTGGATGCCGTCTATCCAGCCACGCTGTCCCCGGCCCTGGCGACCGGCCTGCTGCGGGAGGACGTGGGTTTCACCGGGCTGGCCGTCACCGACTGCATGGAGATGAAGGCTGTCGCTGACAACTATGGGGCGGGCGAATCCGCCGTGCTGGCGGTGCTGGCGGGCGCTGATGCCATGTTTTTCTCCCATACCCGCGCCCGGCAGGAGGAAGTGTACGCCGCGCTGCTGGCGGCGGCGCAATCCGGACGGCTGCCGCCCGCCCGGATCGACGAGGCCGTCGGGCGGATCATGGCGGTGAAGGAGCGGTTCGCCGTGACCGGGCCGCCGCGGGTGGACCTTATCCGGCATCCTGACCACCTGGTGGTGTGCCAGCAGGCGGCGCGGGCGGGCACGGTGCTGGTACGCGCGGACGGGGCGGTGTTTCCGCTCCCGGCTGATGGCGACCGATCGGTTGCCCTGGTCGAGTTTGCATCGCCGCTGGAATCGGCGGCCATGGATCAGGTTGGCGAGACCGGCCTGGGAACCGTGCTGCGCCAGCGGGCGGCGGACATCCAGCACCTGGTGTTGAGTCCAACCGCGCCGGAGGCCCGCGCCCTGGCCCGCGCCCGGCAGCTGGCGACGGACGCAGACGTGCTGATCGTGGCCACCCGCAGCGCGCACCTGTTCCCCAGGCAGCGCGAGACGGCTCAGGAGTTGCTGGGGCTGGCCCGCCAGCGCATCCTGCTCTGCCTGCGCAATCCCTACGATGTCGAAGTCCTGACCGGCGCTGAGGCGGTGGTATGCACCTGCGGGGATGGCCAGCCGTCACTGGAGGCGGCGGTGGACGCGCTGTTGGGGCGGTTCACGCCGACGGGTCAGTTGCCGGTCCCGGTGAAGCTGGCCGGGTAAGCGGACGTCGGCCCCGCCAGCGGCGGAATTGACACTATTGCCCAAATGGGGCAATATTGTGATTGGAGATTTTCCACAACTACACCCGATCCTAATGAATTTCTGAGGAGGAGAGCATGCGGAAAATTACTATTCTTATACTGGCGGCGCTGCTCCTGACCAGCATCACCCCGGCGGTCGGCCAGGCAGCCCCCAGCGGCACGTTCTACGGGGCCTGGCCGTACTTCCTGCCGCCGGACGGCCACCTGAACAGCTTTTCCACCGGCGGCCCGGCCAGCAGCCTCGGCCTGTACTACCGCTGGGTGGAACTGGAGATGGCCTACTACCTGGCAGGCAGCAACTCGTATGATCCGATGCTGGCCGAAAGCTGGGAGTTCGAAGGCGACGACGCCTTTGTGGTCCGTCTGCGCCAGGACGCCCAGTGGAGCAATGGCGATCCGATCACCGCTGATGACCTGGTGGGCACCTACGCCATCGGTCGTATCCTCCAGTGGAGCGACTTCGACTACGTGGACGAAGTGGTGAAGGTTGACGACTACACCGTCCGCTTCACGCTCAGCAATCCCTCCCTTCTGGTCCGGCACCTGATCCTCCGGACGAGCATCCGCAGCATGGCCGTTTACGGCGACCTGGCCGCCGCAGCCACCGAGGTGTACGAGAGCGGGGCCGGCAAAGACAGCCAGGAATGGCTTGACCTCCAGACCGAGATCAAGGAGTTCCGTCCGACGGAGGTCGTCGCCAGCGGGCCGTTCATCTACACGCTGGACGACATCGGCGACAGCTTCATGACCCTGCACTGGCAGCCTAACAGCATCTTCTCCGAGACCGTTCACTTCGGCGAGGTTAAAATCTGGTACGGCGAGACCGAGGCCGTGACCCCGCTGGTGCTGGATGGCCAGGTGAGTTACGCCACCCACGGCTTCCCGCCGGCGACCGACCAGGCCATGATCGACGCCGGGCTGCGCATCATCCGCGGCCCCTATGGCTACGGGGCGTCGGTTTACTTCAACCACGACATTTACCCCTGGAACCGTAAGGAAGTGCGCCAGGCCGTGGCGATGGTCATCGACCGCGAGGAGAACGCCTTCCTCACCAAGGGCCTGAGTGCTCTCCCGGTGAAGTATATGGCTGGCTTCTCCGACAATCTGGTCCGGCTGTGGCTGACCGAAGACGAGATGGCCGAGCTGAACACCTACGAATATAATCCCGAAGCAGCCGAGGAATTGTTGCTCAGCATCGGCTTCACCCGCGACGCCAACGGCAAGTGGCTGGACGATAACGGCGATCCGGTGGCTGCCGAGTACATCTTCCAGGCCGAGTGGGCGGACTATGGGGCCGCGGCCCAGAACGCCATCGACCAGATGAACGAGTTCGGCTTCGACATCACCGGTCGCGCCGTGCAGTGGCAGCAGCTCGACGAGGACCTGAAAAATGGTAACTTCACTCTGACGGTCCGCAGTTGGGGCTGGCCCTCGCCGTTCCCCGGCGATCAGTTGAACGGCCCGCTGTATCGCTGGAACTACACCGGCCTGGGCGAGGGTGGCCTGCCGGGCATCAACTTCCCGATGCAGTTCGAGTGGAACGGCCAGCAGCTGGACTATGCGCAGTTGATCGCTGACGCGGGCGCTGGCCTGGATACGGAGGCGCAGCGGCCCTATGTGGTGCAGGCGGCCATGGTCTTCAACGACATGCTGCCCGTAGTGCCGCTGAGCGAGGCCCTGGCCAACAACCCGCTCAACGAGAATCTGGTCAGCGGCGCGCCGCCGGACGACGATCCGATCTGGCTCAACGGCGGGGGTACCACCGATAACTACATCACCTACCTGGTGTTGACGGGCGTGCTCCAGCCGGGGCCGGGAGCATAAATTCCGCCGTGCGGTAAAGGTTTGGACCGGGTGGGGGCCGCGCGGCCCTCACCCGGCTTAACTTCCCACCGTTGCCATCATGTCCTTACCGCCAGGGGTACCATGGAAGCCACCCAGGTTCGTCCATCCACGCCGGTCCAACCCAGACGTGGCCTCCTCCGCCGTATCGGGGCGAGTTATACCGTTCGCACCCTGCTGCAGGGCGTCCTCACCATCTGGGTGGTGATGACGTTCACCTTCGTGCTCATCCGCCAGATGCCGTCCAACCCGGTGCAGATCGAGACGGAGCGGTTGATCCGGGAAGAGAACCTGACCTACGAGGAAGCCTACAACCGGGCGGCGGCCCTGTTTGACTTTGATCCCAATACGCCCATCCTTGAGCAATACGTGGCCTACCTGGGCAAATTGATCCGCCTGGACCTGGGCCGGTCGATCACGTCCGCCGGGACCCCGGTGCTTGATCAAATCCTGCAATATCTACCCTGGACTCTGTTCAGCGTGGGTTTCGGCCTGCTCATCAGCTTCACCGTTGGCATTTTCGCTGGCATGACCATGGCCTACTGGCGCGGCAGCGCGTTCGACAACGTGGTCACGGCCCTGGCCTCGATTCTGTTCGGCATCCCCAACTACATCACGGCGCTGCTCATCATCCTGATTCTGGGCGTGCAGTTGAAGGTGTTTGAGGTGAGCAGCGCGTTTGGCCGGGTAGATCCGGGCATCGAGCCGGGGTTCACCTTTGAATACCTGGCCAGCGTCCTGGAGCACGCCGTGCTGCCAGTCCTGACCTATGTCTCGGCGACGGTGGGCGGCTGGATACTGTCCATGAAAAGCAGCACCATCGCCACGCTGGGCGAGGAATACGTCACGGTGGCGCACGCCCGCGGCCTGGGCCAGTGGCGCATCCTGACCAGTTATGTGGGCCGCAACGCCATGCTGCCGCTGGTGACGCGGCTGGCGATCAGCATCGGCTTTGTGGTCGGCGGCAGCGTGATCATCGAGGACATCTACCGCTATCGCGGGCTGGGGAAATTCCTGGTGCAGTCCATCGTGGCGCGTGATTACACGTCGATGCAGGGGGTTTTTCTGGTCATCACCGTTGCCGTGGTGTTTGCCAACATGCTGGCCGACGTGCTGTACGGGTTTCTCGATCCGCGCGTTCGCGTTGGTAGGGAAGAATAAATGGATTTTCAAACCGTCGCCAGCCCGGTTGGACTGATCATCGGGGCGGTGTGCGGCCTGGTCCCGCTGGCGATTGCCATCCGCAACCACACGCTCCAGCCCGGCATCTGGGGCTTTCTCGCCTGCCTGGTGGGCGGCTTTGCCTGCGGCATTCTGGGCGGCCTGCCCATGATCGTGCTGGCGGTGGCCGTGGTGATCTCGTACACGTACACGGCCAGGGACGATCCTTTTCTCTCGCGGGCGGCGATTGATGAGGTGGACTTTGAGGAAACCTTTGGCGAGACGCTCACCCGCCAGCTGGCCACGCTGGGCCGGACCATCCGGGCGGCTTCCCGCGCCCTGGTGCGGAACAAGGCCGGTTTTTTGGGGTTTATCGGCCTCCTGTTTTTTTTCGTCATGACCGTGTTTGGGCCGCTGGTGATCCCCTACGACGGCGAGCCACACTATTACGACCGTCGCCGCCCCGACGCGATCAACCTCTTTCAAGGCCCTTCGGCGGAGTTCCCGCTGGGGCTGGACTGGCAGGGCCGGGATATCCTGTCGCACATCGTCCATGGCGGGCGGGCGCTGATCATCACTGCCGTCCAGGCTGGCCTGATGACCACCGTCGTCGCCGTCCTCCTGGGAGCCATAGCGGCCCTGGTCGGCGGCGTTCTGGATCAGCTCTTAAACGCCATGGCCAACTTCATCCTCACCATTCCCCAGTTCCCGCTGCTGGTGGTGCTGGCCGGGTTGATCAGTTTTCAGGATCGGTTTTTCCTGGCCGTGTTGCTGGCGCTGCTGGACTGGCCGACCCTGATGCGGGCCGTCCGCGCCCAGGTGCTCAGCCTGCGCCAGCGGGATTATGTGGAGGCGGCCTTCGCCCTGGACCTGGGGCTGCCCCACATCGTGACGCGGGAAGTGCTGCCCCAGATGATCAGCTACATCGTCATCAGCATGATTTTTTCCATTCGGGCGGCCATGTATGCCATCGTCGGCCTGGTGTTCCTGGGGATGGTGCCATTCAGCGAGCCGGATTGGGGGGTGATGATCTTCATGGGCCGCAGCCAGGGGGCGCTGTTCTCCGCCGAGGCGGCCAGCATGCTCCTCTCGCCGGTGCTGGCGGTGGCGCTGTTCCAGCTGTCGCTGGTGCTGTTCACCCGGTCGCTGGAAGAGGTCTTTAACCCCCGTTTGCGGGCCGGACTCTAGGGAACGCCTATGACCCACGACAGCGTCGTCTTAAGTGTTCAGGATGTCTCCATCAGTTATCTGGCCCACCGGGGGCGCATCCAGGCCGTCAGCCGGGTCTCCTTCGACCTGCACAAGAGCGAGTCGCTGGCCCTGATTGGGGAGAGCGGCTGTGGTAAATCCACGCTTAACCTGGGGATCATCCGCCTGCTGCCGACCACCGGGCGCATCGACCAGGGGGAAATCCTCTACACCCGGCGAAACGGGGAAGTGTTGGATGTGCGCGCCCTGAACGACCGCCAGCTGCGCGCCTTCCGCTGGGGAGAGTGCGCCATGGTCTTCCAGGCGGCGTTAAACTCGCTGAATCCGGTCATCCGCATCCGCGAAATGGTTTACGACACCGCCTATGCGCACGGCAAACGCGACCGGAAACGGGTGCGCGAGCGGATGCTCGAACTGTTTCGGAAAGTGCGCCTGGACCCGGAGCGCGTCTTTAATGCCTATCCCCACGAGCTGAGCGGCGGGATGCGCCAGCGGGTGCTGCTGGCGATGGGGGTGCTGCTCAATCCGCAGGTGGTCATCCTGGATGAGCCGACCACGGCGGTGGATATCCTCACCCAGCGGACGATCCTGGAAGTGCTCAAAGAACTGCGCGACGAGCTGCGGTTCAGCATCATCTTCGTCAGCCACGATCTTTCCATCGCCGCCGAGATGGCCGACACGGTGGCCACCATGTACGCCGGGGAGATCGTCGAGATCGGGCCGGTGAACGAGCTATTTTACCGGCCCCGCCATGCCTACACCTTCGGCCTGCTGGAGGCGGTGCCCCAGCTCAGCACCGGGGTGCAGGAACTGGCCAGCATCCCCGGCAGCCCGCCCGATCTGATCGAGCCGCCGCCGGGGTGCAAGTTTCATCCCCGCTGCCCGTTTGCCACGGCCAGGTGCCAGCGGGAAGCGCCGTCGCTGGTCGAGGAAGAACCAGGGCACAAGGTCGCCTGCTTCGAGTCAGCGCGGGTGCTGGCCCGCAGCCAGGAGAAGCTGGCCCGCACATGAGACGTTTCCGGGCGAGGGGCCATAAGGACGAGACACGACATGCCTGAATCACCGCCGGATGTTCCGCTGATCGCGCTGTCGCATGTGC
>DAOTXK010000146.1:0-5685 GCA_034435395.1 Anaerolineae bacterium
GGCCTGGACTGTATAGGTGCAGGGGTCGTCCTCCTGCGGCCCGCCCGCTCCCTCGCCTGACTCCCGCGACGCCGGCGCCGATGTAGGCCGCACATTGGGATTCAGGTTAACCGGCGGCGCGCCGGGCAGTGGCGTGTACGTTGCGCCCGCCGCAAAGGGGATGGTATTGGTCACCGCCGGAGTCGGCGATGCCGGCGACAGAATGCCATAATCCTCGCCCGTCGAAGCTGGGGTCACCAGGGCCAGGGTGGGCGACGGCGCGCCCACCGTGGGCATGCGGGTGACATCCGGCCCCTGGCCGGGAGCAAAGGGGGTCACGAAAGGTGTGGCCGCGCCTTCCACTGGCGGCAACAGCGTTTGGGGAATGGTGGGAACCGCCTCACTGGTCGGCGGGACGACATCCGGACTGGCCTGGCGGAAACAACCGGCCAGGGCCAGCGCCAACAAGACAAACCAGATAGATTTCCCACTAAGACGCAGGGACATAATCCAGCTCCATACCATTTTTCGAACTGCTCCACCCCCCATTATGCGTGCTTGATACCGCTGAGGCAAGCGCTCATGAGGGGTTGTGTGGAGTCCCAGCCACCGATCAGAGCGCTGGCCTCGGCAACAGCCATGAGGTCAGATGCCATCCGGCCGCTTACCGATACTGACCAACCGCCCGACTCCGCTGTATAATACCAGGCGCGCTGCTGCCTTCGACCGCCAGGAGGCGTTATGGCGACGGTGGCCTTGATCCAGAACCTGTTCCGCGTGTTGAACCAGCCGTCCGGCGAGAACCTGCATGGCCTGGAAGCCCAGATTTACGACAATTTTTACGAGTCCCTGGAAGACGCCTACAACCACCGCATCCAGGCGGCCCGGTCACTCGATGAGTACCGGGCCAAAGGCCATGCCGCCCCTGATGTGGTGATCTGCGCGCCGCTGCCAGCCGAGGGCAATCCCGCGCCGGGGCTGGCGGAACTCCAGCGCATCCGGGACGCCTTCCCTAACACGCCCATCATCGTGTGGAGCACACGCCCGGAGGCCAGCCTGCGCACCACCTGTCTGAAGGACTTCGGTTGCGCGGCGTATTACACCGGGACGCTGCTCGACGCGCCGGAGGACCTGCCGCCGATCATCGCTGACGCCCTGGCATGATGCGTCGCCAACCGTTCACCGAGGTGAAACCATGTCCGAGTATATCACCATCGAAACAGAAGCCACTGACGATCCCGACGTGCTCATCATCCAGACCAACCAGCAGCTCACCCTGGAAGATGAGGAAGTCTATCTGGATGCTGAGAGCGGCGAGGAGGGTTCCCCCCTGGCGCAGACACTTTTTGAGATCAAGGGCGTCGTCGCGCTGACCTTTGAGGGCACCGACCTGATCGTGACCCGCCACCCCGACGTCGAGTGGCCCAATCTGATCGATGAGATCAGCGCCGCGCTCAAGGACTTCTTTCTCTAACGGGGACCCGCCGCGCAACCGCCGTCGCCCCACGGCGTAGAAACTCATAGCAACGCTTCGTTCGACTCACGACCGGAAAGGACACGCAGCATGATCAGGCGGGTGGCAATGCTGGCGCTGGCAGCGGCCTCCGTGCTGCCCGTCTTGGCGGGATGCGCGGGCGGCGCGGCCACCCCCACCCCGGAGCCAGCGACCCTGCTGGAAGACGCCGCCGCCTACATCCGCCAGGCGGAGAGCTTCGCTGTCACCATCGAACGCACGGGCGCGCCGGTTTACGTCGACACCCAGGGCCTGATCGTCTTCTTGCGCGCCAACGGGGCTTACGTCGCACCGGACCGGGTGCAGGCGCGGGTGCGGGTGCTGGTCGGCGGGATCGCCGGCGACATCGACGTGATCGCCATTGGCGACGACCAGTACTATCGCCACAGCATCCTGACCGGCGGGCGGTGGTACAACGCGCCGTTTTCGCCCGGCTTCAACGCCGAGAACCTGGTCCGCTCTCCCGGCGGCCTCTCCCGCGCCATGAGCGCGCTCAACAACATCGAACTGCTGGGCGTTGAGGACGTGGACGGAGTTGCCATGTGGCACCTGAAGGGGACCGCCGTCGGCAGCGAAGTGGCTGCGCTGACCTTCGAGCTGATCCCTGCCGAGGCGGATGTGCTGGTGGACCTCTACATCCGCACCAACGACGGCCACGCCGAACGTCTGGTGATCGTCCAGCCCGATACCGTCAGCGCAGACGAGCCGGTGCCCAGCACCTGGACGGTCGAGGTCTACGATTACAACGGCAGCTACCGCATCGAAGCGCCGCGCTAGGCCGCTATAGCGCCTTCTCACGCAATGTAAGCACACGCATTCATGTCTGAGATCATTCAGCATCCCAAACTCAAAATCACCCATTCGGCGGGCGGCCCGTCGCCCTGGCTGGTGCTGGCCCTGGTCTGCCTGCCGGTGTTCATCGGCGCGCTGGACCTGACCATCGTCTCGGCCATCCTGCCGCAGGTGATCGTCGAGCTGCACATCCCGCTGGAGAGCGGCCTGGACGATGCCGCCTGGGTGGTCAGCGGCTACCTGCTGGCCTACACCATCTCCATGACCTTCATGGGCCGCGTCTCCGACCTGATCGGGCGGCGGCGCGCCTACCTGATCTGTCTGGGCATTTTTATCATCGGCTCGGTGTGGGTGGCCATGGCCGACAGCCTGCCCGCCGACACCCTGCACAGCCTGGCCCGACGGCTGGGTCACCGGCCCGATCCCAGCACGATCGCGCTGCTCTCGCTGGTCATCGGACGGGTGATCCAGGCTTTCGGCGGCGGCGCGCTGGTCCCGATCAGCATGGCGCTGGTGGGCGATCTGTTCCCGCCGCACCGCCGCGCCCAACCCCTCGGCCTGATCGGGGCGGTGGACACGGCGGGCTGGGTGGTGGGTCACCTCTACGGCGGCGTGATGGTGCAGTTCGTGGACTGGCGGACGCTCTTCTGGCTCAACGTGCCCATCGGCCTGCTCGCCCTCGGCCTGACGGGGCGGATTCTGCGCGGCGTCCAGCAGCCGAAAGCGCCGGGCCGCTTTGACTTCGCCGGGGCGCTGCTGCTCGGCCTGACGCTGACCGGCATCAGCGTCGGCCTGGGCGCGAATGTCGACGTGAACCTCGACACGACCCGCTTCGAAGACCTCTCGGCGCTGCCGCCTTATGCCGGGCCGCTGCTCACCGGCGCGGTCATCACCTTCGGGCTGTTCCTGCTGGCTGAGCGGCGGATTCCGAATCCCCTGATCGATCTCAGCCTGTTTCGGCGGCGGAACTTCGCCATGGGCAATCTGACCAGTCTGATCGTCGGCTTTGCGCTGATGATCGGCCTGGTCAGCGTGCCCATCCTGATCAACATCCGCGCCGAAGATGTGGCGCACCTGACCGAGGCGGCGCTCTCGGTCGGGATTGTGATGAGCGCCCTGACCATCCCGATGGCCCTGGCGGCCATCCCCGGCGGCTGGCTGAGCGACCGCTTCGGCCACCGCGCCCCGACTGTGGGCGGTCTTGTCCTGGCAATGGCCGGATTTATCCTGGCAGGGCTGACCTGGTTTGAGGACGTGACGTATATCCAGATGGCGGCGCATATGATCATGGTTGGCGTGGGGCTGGGCCTGACCATGTCCCCCACCAGCGCGGCGGTGCTCAACGACGCCCCCGACGACCGGCGCGGCATCGCCGCCGCCATCGACGACATGCTGCGCCTGATGGGCATGACGCTGGCCGCCGCTTCGCTGACCACCATTGCCCTGCGGCGAGTCTCGGCCCTGGCGGTGGATCGCATCGGCGAAACGGTCGCCATGACGCAGGAAGCGGTCAACATCTACGTCTCCATCACGGCCCAGGTGATCCGCGAGCTGGCGCTGCTGGGCGCGCTGTTGTGCCTGCTGGCCCTGCTCCCGGCCTGGCGGCTGCGCGGCGGGCGAGCCGAAGATTTTGAGGCAGAACACCGTTCGGTTCAGGAGGCGGCGCAGCCTTCCAGCGACTGAGCACCGCCCTCCCCAAAACGGCTCACCGCCATTTGAAACCAGGGCGGAAAGACGGCAAAATGGCGGCAGTCTGACCAGAGATCGCTCACGGGCGACTTATAAGGTTAGGAGTTACGCAGTTGGCCGGAGTCATTCACCACGAAGGGCACAAAGAATACAAAGAGCGCGAAGAAAATCTATAAAAACCTTTGTGTTCTTCGTGAACTTTGTGTCTTTGTGGTAAAAATAGGACGGTCAACCTGGAACTGCGTAACTACTGAAGGTAAGAGAGAATGGACGAACTCGTTCCCGGCCTGATCGGCGAATGCCAGTGGACCGTCACCGACGAGATGACGGCTGCCCGCCTGGGCAGCGGGCTGGTGGCCGCGTTCTCCACCCCGATGCTGGCCGCTCTGATGGAAAACGCGGCGGTTAACGCCTTGAGAGACAGGCTGGGAGCCGATCAGACCTCAGTCGGCACGCGCATCGACGTGCGGCACCTGGCCGCCACGCCGGTCGGCGGGACCGTCCGCGCCAGGGCCACGCTCACCGAGGTGGACGACCGCCGGCTGGTCTTCCATGTAGAGGCGTGGGATGAGGTGGAGCCGATCGGTGAAGCGAGACACGAACGCTTTATCGTGGATCGGGAACGGTTTGAGGCGCGCCTCGCCAAAAAGCGTTAGGCGGCTGCCCATACGCCAGGCCATCCTTGTTTGAGGACGGATATGCTTTACATCGCCTACACGCGCGAAGATGCGCTGTTTACCGTGCATCTGGTCGAAGACCTGGCCGAGTTGGGCGTGGAGGTCTGGCTGGACCTCAACGAGATCGGCCCGGGAGCCGACTGGGAAGCCGCTCAGAGCGCGGCCATCGTGGCCTGTGAAGGGCTGATCGCCGTGCTGTCACCGGAAGCGGCGCAGCGCGGCCATATGCGGCGCGAGATCAGCCGGGCTATGGAGCGCGATAAGCCGGTATATCTGGCGGTCGCCCGCCCCTCACCCTGGCAGGACTGGATGTCCAGCCTGCCGGTGGCGGACTTCACCCAGAACTACGAAAGCGGCCTGAGTCAGCTGACTCTGTTATTGATGGGCGCTGCGGTCGGCGACTCCACCGCGCCACCCCCCGACCCGGCGGAGATTTTTTTGCAGGAAGCTGCGGAAGGCAGGCCTGAGCGGCGCAGCAAGCGGGTCGCTCAGGACCGGCGTGAAGGCGAGCGCCGGTCGTGGCTGTCGCGGCTGCTCCGCCGGTCATAGACGGCGGTCTCAGCACCCGTAGGGGATGCTGATGTTGGGGACCACCCCCAGGTCGGTGGCATCGTAGCGGATAAACACCTGCCCGCTGACCAGCCCCTCGCCCTCCAGCAGCCTCACCCTGGAAACATCTACGTTGGCGTAGTAGCGCACGGCCACGTGGTACTCCGGCGCGATCCACAGCTCCCCGACGATCGCCAGTGCACTATCTTCCACCAGGTTGACGGCGGGCAGAGTGGCATTCTGGGCGGTCACATCGTAGCGGTAGGCCTGCACATTGTTCAGGACGGCCCGGGTGCCACTATAGGGCGTTTCGGCCACGCCCCCGATGAGCGAGCCAGCGTCAAAACCGGCCACGGCGCGGGCCGTTTCCTCAGCGTTGATCAGGCAGCGGCCATTTTCATCGACCAGGTAATAATGTTCCCCCAGCCGCACCGCTTCATACCGTTGGGACCCGGCGGCAAAGACCTCGCCGTCCGCGTCCAACAC
>DAOTXK010000147.1:0-15304 GCA_034435395.1 Anaerolineae bacterium
AACTGGGCCTCCGACCGGGCGCGGCCATCGTCATCGGCGCGCACGACCAGTGCGCCAGCGCCGTCGGGGCGGGCGTGACCCGGCCCGGCATGGCCCTCTACGGCCTGGGGACCTTCATCTGCATCGCGCCGACCTACGACACCATCCCGCCCGCCGCCCAGATGATCAAGCCGCGCCTCAACGTTGAGCATCACGCCCTGCCGGGGCTGTACGTCAGCTTCTACTACAACCTGACCGGCGGCGCGCTGCTCAAGTGGTTCCGCGATACGCTGGCCCCGCTGGAGCATGAAGCGGCCAGAGCCGCCGGGACAAACGTGTACGACGCCCTGCTGGCGGAGATGCCCGCCGAGCCGACCGACCTGATGGTCCTGCCGCACTTCGCGCCGACCGGGCCGCCCTACTACGACGAGGACGCCCGCGGCCTGATCGCCGGGCTGACGCTGGAGACCACCCGCGGCGAGTTGATCAAAGGGCTGCTGGAGGGCGTGACCTACCACTTCCGCGACGGGCTGGATCGGATGGAGGAAGCCGGGATCGGGATAAACGAGTTCCGGGTGACCGGCGGCGGCGCGCAGTCCGACCGCTGGCTGCAAATCAAGGCCGACATCCTGGGCCGCCCGCTGGCCCGCCCCCGGATCACCGAGGCTGGGGCGCTGGGCGCGGCCATCCTGGCCGGGGTTGGCGGCGGGGTCTACGGCTCAGCGGCGGAAGCCATCGCCGCCCTGGTCCAGATCGACCGGGTGTTCGAACCCGACCCGCGCCGGCACGCGCTGTATGACGGGCGCTTCGCCCGCTATCACCTGTTGTACCCGTTCATGCAGGCGCTGGACAGCCCGCCGGATGGGTGACGCGGGCCGTCCGGTCAACCGTCCCCGGCGTCCGGGTCGGTTTCGTCGGTCGCCGGTCGGAAGGGCTGGCGGCAGGAATCGCAGATGATCTGGTCGTCCGTCAGGGCGGCGCGGCAGGCCAGGATAAACCGTGGCGGGCGGCACTGGCACCGGGCCAGCACGCGTCGCTCCTCCGGCAGCCCCTCGTTCACCAGGTTGCTGACCAGGTTGGCCGCCTGGATCAGGCCCACATTCCGCCGGATGGCGACCGCAAGCGGCTGGAGAAGCCCTCGCTGCTGGCGAATGGCCTGCGGCGACAGCGCCCAGCCCAGCCGGTCGGTCTCCCGATCCCGGATCGGGATCAGGCCGTAAGCTTTGGTGGGGCGCTTGTACCAGGGGGAGAACCGCCCGACACACTCGACGATCTCCGACAGCATGTTTGCCACCACCGTCTCGGCGGCCTGATCCGGCGTGTGTAGATCGGCCCCGGCGAACAGGGCCTCGATGGCGGGCAGATCGGCGGTGACATCGTACCGGTTGCAGAGCGCTTCCCACGCCTGCCCCAGGACATCGAGCAGGTCCACGGCGGTGCCTTCCGCCGTCGGCCCGGTGGTGAGAGAGGCGTCGGATTCGTCGGGCGAGAGCGGTTCCATGCCCCCAGGCTGGCCAAGTGACCTTGACGAGCCGGGGGCCGGGCTAGTATGAGTCGAGGAACCCTCTTTCCTTCAGCAGCGGGCGGGGATCGACCATGTTTTTGTGCAGGGCGGCCTGGCCCGGCAGCCCCAACGCCAGGGCCATCAACTGGGTGAAATACAACACCGGCAGCGGCTCGTCCACGTTCATCTGGAACTGGCGGGCGTCCAGGTTCATGTGGCACAGCGGACAGGCCACGGCGATCACGTCGGCCCCCGCCTGGCGGGCGTGGGCGATCAGGTCACCGCTCAGCTTGAGCACGATGTCGGGGCGGGTGAGGGAGTGCGCGGCCCCGCAGCAGGAGGTCTTGTAGGACCAGTCCACCACCTCGGCCCCCAGGGCGGCCATCAGTTCGTCCATGTTGGTGGGGTTCTCGGGGTGGGCGGCCTCGGTGACCTGCGGCGGGCGGGTCAGCAGGCAGCCGTAATAACATACCACCCGCAGGCCGGTCAGCGGGCGCTGCGCCTTGTCGGCGAGGGCCTCCGCCCCGACGTGGGTGTGGATGGCCTCCACCAGCGTGGTGACGCGCACGGTATCCCGGTAGGGATAGCCGCTCTGTTTTTCGATGGCGGCCAGGCGAGCCGGGTCGTGGCGAATCTCGTACTGGGCGGCCTTGTGGCGGTTGAAGCAGGCCGCGCAGGGCATGGTCACTTCCTGGAAGCCGCTCTGCTCGATCACGGACAGGTTCTCCAGCGGCAGGCGGAGCGCGGTGTCGGGATCGGCGCGGTGGGCGGCGGTGCTGCCGCAGCAGACCCAGCCGCGCGGCTCGATCAGTTTCATCTCCAGCGCCTGACAGACGGCCTTAGCGGAGTCGTTAAACTCGGTGGCCGTGGAATGCAGTGAGCAGCCGGGATAGTAGGCCACGGCGTCGGACGCGCCGGGCACCGGCCTGACCTTACGCGACGGGCGGGCCGGGCTGGGCAGGAAGGCGACCTTACGCTTGCGCAGCATCTTCATATACAGGTCGATGTCCTCCAGCAGGCCCGCTTTGCTCAGGTGGCGCAGCTTCATCTCCGCCATCAGCCCCGGCTCGTAGGCCCGGCCCCACAGCCTGACCTCCCGCAGGAAGGCCTTGTTGAAGGTGTCCACCTGGGGGACGGGCGGTTTGATGCCCCGGTCGAGCGCCTCCCGCGTCAGGAATTCCATGACGGCGTTGATGTCCAGGTTCTGGGGGCAGCGGGTGGTGCAGGTCTGGCAGGCGGCGCACAGCCAGGGCGTGGCGGCGTGCAGGGCGATGTCTTCCTGGCCCAGCTGGACGGCCCGCATGATCTGGTTGGGCTGCCAGTCGAAGAACTCGGCCACCGGGCAGCCGCTGGAGCATTTGACGCACTGGTAGCACAGAAAGACGTTCTGTCCGGTCGCTTCCATGACCCGCCGGGCCAGATCGGCGCTGAGCGGCATCTGGGCTTCGGGCGTTGGTTGGTCGGTCATCATCCGCTCCCTACGCTACGTTTCGCCTACGGCCGGCCGTGGCAGCAGGCCCGCGCCTTCGGCAATCGGCCGGACGGCTTCTTCCCACTCGATGGCCATGATGTGCACCCCGGCCACGCCTTCGATGGCGCGGATTTGCTGGATCAGCTCGATGCAAATTTTGATGCCCTCTTCTTTCCAGGCTTCGGCGCGGGCTTTTCGGTCCTCTTTGGTCAGTTCGTCTTTGCTCTTGCCCGCCCAGGGCGCGCCCGCCTGAGTCATGCGGTCGATCAATTCGTCAGGGACCAGCAGGCCGGGCACGCTGTCCTTCATGTAACGGGCCATGCCGGGGCTTTTCAGCGGCCCCACCCCGGCCAGGATGTATACCTGCTCGTGCAGGCCCAGCTCGCGCACCTTGGCCATATACTTCTGGAAGGCTTCGATATCGTAGATGAGCTGAGTCTGGATGAAGTCGGCGCCCGCCTTAACCTTTTTGGCCAGCCGGTACGGGCGGAAGTCGATGGGATCGGCGAAGGGGGCCGCCGCCGCCCCGACGAAAAAGCGCGGCTCCTGTCCTTTGAAGGCCTCCCCGCACTGGAAGACGCGCTCATCGCGCATGGCCACCACCATCTGCGTCAGCTGGATCGAGTCGATGTCAAAGACGTTTTTGGCGGTGGGGTGGTTGCCGAAACTCTGGTGATCGCCGGTGAGGCACAGCACGTTGCGCATGCCGAGGGCATAAGCGCCCAGCAGGTCGCTCTGGATGGCCAGGCGGTTGCGGTCGCGGCAGGTCATCTGGATGATCGGCTCCAGCCCTTCCTGGACCACGATCGTCCCGGCCCCAATGCTGGACATACGGACGATGGCCGTCTGGTTGTCGGTGATGTTGACGGCGTCGCAGCAGCCTCGGAGCAGGGCCGCCTTCTCGCGGATCACGGCCCCGTCGGCGCTCTGGGGCGGGCCGAGTTCCCCGGTGACGGCGAAGTGCCCGGCCCGCAGGATACGCTCCAGGTTGGAGCCTACCCGGTAGCCATTGCTGCTGACCCTGTCGTCTGCCATGGCCGTCATGTCTCACTCCTCCTCCGCCGCCAGCCGCAGGTCGTCGCGGACGATCTTACGCGGGCCGCCATCGCGACTGGTGCGCCAGTTTTTGGGCGGTTGAAGCTCCAGCAACAGGTCGAGCTTGCCCAGGCTGCTCAGCCGGTCGTAGATCAACTGCCAGCCGCAGGGGATGTCCGGGTTGATCTCGCAGTGCCCGTCTTCCGACCCGCCGCACGGCCCGTTGAGCAGCGACTTGGAGCAGCGGGCGATGGGGCAGATGCCGCCCGTCAGGCCGAGCACGCAGTCGCCGCAGGCCGCGCACCGCTCCGCCCAGACGCCCTGCTCGGTGGGCAGCCCCAGGAAGCTGGTGTTCAGGCCCGGCACCACCCAGGCTTCAGGGAAGTGCTCCACCAGCGCCTGCACGCCGATCCCGCAGCCGAGCGACAGCACCACGTCGGCCTCGCGGACCTGCTCGGCGATCTCGTCCAGGTATTCCCACTCGCACTGGCGCTGCACCGTGACATCGGTGACGGCTTTGGCGTTCCCCTGTAGCTTGGAGGCCATGCGCAGGGAGGCCGCCATGATGGCCGCCTCGCGCGCGCCCCCGGCAAAGCAGACCGTCACGCAGGTGCCGCAGCCGACGACCAGCACGCGGGGGGCGTCACCGACCAGCGCCTTAATTTCCTCCAATGGTTTTTGCTCGGCAATGATCACTGTTGTCCTCCTTGTTCAGCCGTTTCCCAGCGCGCCGTTGGCCGGTGGCCGTGAGCCGCTCGTGGCGCGCTAGAACTCGTCGCTTCGCTCCAGCAACCGCATGTGTAAGAGCACGATATCCCTGGTCTGGCCGTCGGGCAGCATAAAGTAATCTTCGAACACACATTGCCGCACAAACCCCAGCTGTTCAAAGGCCCGGATGACTTTGGGCTGGGCGGCGAACGCCTCGGCCTTCAATAAGTGCAGCCCTTCTTTGCGGGCCAGTTCGATCAGGGTTTTGAGCATCTCGGTGCCCAGCCCGCGACTGCGGAAGTCTTTGGTCAGGAAAATCTGCACCTCACCCACATGCTGATGCGGGCCGGCCAGCCGGTAGAGGATGGCATTGCCCACAATACGCCCGTTGATGAGGGCCAGCAGCGGCAGTACGCGCCCCTCGGCCATGCCCTCCACCCAGCCGCGCACCACCGCCGGGTCGGTCACGTTTTCGCGCAGGGCGTGCAGGTCCTCCGGCGGGGCCGAGGTGTACATCCTGATCAGCTCATCACAATCGTCGGCGGTCAGCGGTCGCAGCAGCAACCGGGCACCGTCTTCCAGGGTATGCAGGCGGCGGAAGGTCTCTCTAGCCGATTTAACCATGCGCATCAACCTCCTGTATGCCGGTCGTGGGCGCGCCCATCGCGCCTGTTCTTAGGATACCACCATCTCAGGATTCCTCGTCCGCGCGGGGGGAGCGCAGCGGGCTGGGCCCCAGCGCCGCGATCTGTTCGGTCATGGCTGTCGCCGCGGCCACGAACGCGCCGGCCATCGCCGCCGACATGTTCATCATCTGCACCCGCTCTGGCTCCAGGCCGATCTGGGCCAGCAACTCCTGAATGCGCCGGACCCGGCGTTTGGCGTTGGCATTACCCTCCAGGTAATGGCAGTCGCCGGGCAGTCACCCGGCCACCATCACGCCGTCGGCCCCGTCCTCAAAGGCGCGCAGGACCATCAGCACGTCGATCTTGCCGGAGCAGGGCAGCTGCACGATCTTCACCGCCGGGGGGTACTGCATCCGCAGGCCCCCTGCCAGGTCCGCCGCCGCGTAGGCGCAGTGTTCGCAGCAGTAGGCGATGATCTGCAATGGCGCGTCGGTGGTCATGATGGCTCTCCTTCCGGCCCGGTGACTTTCTGCAAGGGCACGAATCCTGGGGGATAGTTCCCGAACAGCGCGCCGACCTTGGCCATCATCTGGGCGTCGGTGTAGTGCATCAGCTGGATGGCCTGGGCCGGGCATTCGGCGGCGCAGGAGCCGCAGCCCTGGCACACCGCCGGTTCGATATACGCCGCGCCCATGATGTTCCCGACGCCGGTCAGGGACGGCTTCACCCGGGGCACGCCGAAGGGGCAGATGCGCACGCAGGTCAGGCAGCCGGTGCAGCGGGATTCGTCCACCACGGCCACCCGCCCGCCCGCCGTCAGCGTCTCCCGGCTGAGCACGCGCGCTGCCCGCGAGGCCGCCGCCTGGGCCTGGATCATGGTCTCGTCCAGCAGTTTGGGATAGTGAGCCATGCCCGCCATGAACAGGCCGTCGGTGGCGAAGTCCACCGGGCGCAGTTTGACGTGGGCTTCCAGGAAGAAGCCGTCGGCGTCGAGATTGGCCTTAAACCGCGCGGCCAGGGCGTGGGCGTCTTCGCGCGGCACAACCGGCATGCTGAGCACCACCAGGTCGGGCTGCAATGTCAGCGAGCGCCCCAGGGCCGGGTCCCAGGCGCGGACGGTCAGGCGGCCATCGACGGCCACTTCGGGCCGGTGATCGTCGTCGTAGCGGACGAAGAGCACACCGCGCTCCCGGGCCTCGGTATACAGCCGCTCCTTAAAGCCGTAGGTGCGGATGTCCCGGTAGAGGACAACGACGCGGGCGTCCGGCTTACGCGCCTGGAGGGCCAGGGCGTTTTTGAGCGCCACCGTGCAGCAGATGCGGCTGCAGAACCGTTCCGCCGGGCCGACGCACTGGATCATAACAACTGAGTCAGGCAGGTTGTCCCCGGCGGCCAGCCGCGCCTCAAATTCCTGCTGGGTGACGATGCGCGGATCGGTCCCGTAGCCGTATTCTGGCCCCCGGTACTCCTGCCCCCCGGTCGCCAGGATGGTCACGCCGTGGGCGATCTCCTGCCGCTGGCCGTCCGCGCCCTCGATGACGCTGGTGAAGTTGCCCATGAAGCCGCTGCTGCTCACCACTTCGCTCCCCAGGTGGACGGTGATGTCCGGGTGGGCCTGCACCCCTTCGACCAGGCGGCGGAGCGTCTGCTGGGGGTCCTGGCCGTTGCGGGCGGTGTGGACGTGCCGCAGGTTGCCGCCCAATTTGTCCTCCCGCTCGACCAGGTGCACCGGGAAGCCCTGCCCGGCCAGCGTCAGGGCGGCGGTCATCCCGGCGGGGCCGCCCCCCACCACCAGCGCCGCCCGTTGCACCGGCACGTCGAGGGTGTGCTGCGGCTCCAGCAGGACAGCCCGCGCCACGGCCATCCGCACCAGGTCCCTGGCCTTGGCGGTGGCCGCCTCCCAATCGTTGGAGTGGACCCACGAGCACTGGTTGCGGATGTTGGCCATCTCAAACAGGTAGGGGTTCAGCCCGGCCATGCGCAGACAGTCCTGGAACAGCGGCGCGTGGGTCAGCGGCGTGCAGCTGGCCACCACCACCCGGTTGAGGTTGAGCGCCGCGATCTGCTCGGCGATGTGCTGGATGCTGTCCTGCGAGCAGGTGTAGAGGTTGGACTCGGCGTGAACCACGCCGGGCAGCGTCGCCGCGTATTCGGCCACGGCGGGCACGTCCAGGTAGCCGGCGATGTTGGACCCACAGTGACAGACGAACACCCCCACCCGTGGCTCTTCCCCGCGCACCTCCCGCTCCGGCGGGTATTCCGGCGTGACGGTCAGCGTGAAGCGCGACTGCCCCAGCCGGGCCGCCGCTGCCGCCGCCGCCCCGCTGGCCTCCACCACCGATTCGGGGATATCCTTCGGCTCCCGGAACGGGCCGACGGCGTAGATGCCGGGGCGGCTGGTCTCCAGCGGGTTAAACTGCACGGTGTGGCAGAAACCATACTCGTCCAGCTCGATCCCCAGGCGGCGGCCCAGCTCACGCACCGACGGCGAGATTTCCATGCCCACGGAGAGCACCACCAGGTCGAAGCGCTCACTCGCCACTTGCCCGTCTTCGTCCTGGTAGCGCACGATCAGGTCGTGGGTGCGCGGGTCCTCGCGCAGGGCGCTGATCCGGCAGCGGGTGTAGTGGACGCCGTAGCGGTCGCGGGCGCGCTCAAAGTAGCCCCAATACCCCTTGGAGAAGGCGCGCATGTCCATCATAAAAACATGGATATCCAGGTCGGGGTAATGCTCCTTGGCGATGACGGCTTCCTTGGTGGCGTACATGCAGCACACCGCTGAACAATAATCGTGGTTCTGGTCCCGCGAGCCGACGCATTGCAGGAAGGCGATCTTCGCCGGCTGCCGCTGGTCGGACGGGCGGTGGAGGTGGCCCAGCGTCGGCCCGGAAGCCGAGAGCAGCCGCTCAAATTGCAGCGCCGTGATCACGTTGGGATAACGCCCGAAGCCGTATTCCTCGGACAGTTCGGCGTGGTAGACCTGGTAACCGGGGGCCAGCACCACCGCGCCGACGTGGAGGGTCTCGTCACGGGCCACCATGTTGTGATCGATGGCGTCCACTCCGCAGGCGAAGGTGCAGCTCATGCACTCCGAGCAAATGCCGCAGGCCAGGCAGCGCGCCGCCTCCTGCTGGGCCGACTGGTCGTCGTAGCCACCTTCCACCTCCATGAAGTTGGTGATGCGCTGCTCGACCGGCAGTTCCGGCAGGGGCACGCGGCCCGCGGGCGTGATCTCGCCGCGAGCCATGCGGGCCTCGATCTCCTCCGGCGTGAGGCGCACCACTGGCAGGTCCGGGCGGCGCGGCGGCTCCAGGTGCTCGCCCTGCAAATAGCGGATGATGGAGCGGGCGGCGGTGTGGCCGCTGGCCACGGCCTCGATGACGAAGGCCGTGCCGGAGACGCTGTCCCCGGCGGCGAAGACGCCCTCGCGGGTGGCGGCCAAGGTGTTGGGGTTGACGGCGATGGTCTGCTGCCCGGTCAGGCCGACGCCGGCGTCGTCGGGGATGAAGGCCAGGCCGGCCCGCTGCCCGACGGAAAAAATCACTGTGTCGCAGTCGAGCACATGCGCCGAGTCGGGAACTTTCTCCACGTGCAGGCGGCCATTCTCGTCAAAGTGGAACCGCTCGACGTGCATACATTCCACGCCGCGCACCCGACCCTGGTCGTCGCCCAGGATACGCTCGAACGAACGCCCATTGTGCAGGACGACGCCCTCCTGTTGGGCCGCGTCCCGCTCCCAGGGATGGCAGGGCATCTCGTCGTAGCCTTCCAGGCAGGCCAGGTGAACCTCCCGGCCCAGGCGGACGGCGCTGCGGGCCACATCGATGGCCACGTTGCCGCCGCCCAACACCAGCACCCGCCGGCCCAGGGGCGGCGCGCCATACTTCTCGCCGTTCTCGTAGCGGCCCAGGCGCACATCGCGCAGGAAGTGAGTGTTGATCAGCACGCCGTCCAGGTCCGCGCCGGGGAGGGGCAGGCGGACGCCTTCGTGCGCGCCGACGGCGATCAGCACCGCGTCGAAGCCCTGGTCGAAGATGTCATCCAGGTTATCCACCCGGTGGTTCAGGCGCAGGTCCACCCCCAGATCGATGATGTCCTGCACCTCCCGCTCGATGATGGCGGTGGGCAGACGGTATTCCGGCACGCCCAGGCGCAGCATGCCCCCGGCCACCGGCATGGCCTCAAAGATCGTCACCCCGTACCCGGCCCGGACCAGGTCCTGGGCGGCGGTCAGGCCGCACGGCCCCGCGCCGATGATGGCGATCCGTTCCTGGTGCAGGCGCGGCGCCGGCTCCACCGGCGGGCGCGGCCCGGCGTAAACCTTGTCGGTCACAAACCGTTTGAGGGCGCGGATGTTGATCGGCTCGTCCACCAGGCCGCGGTTGCAGGCGGTCTCGCAGCGGTGGTTGCAGATGCGCCCGCAGATGCCGGGGAAGGGGTTGTCCATCTTGATCACCCGCAGGGCATCCTCCCAGCGCCCCTCGCGGATCAGGGCGATGTACCCCTGGGCGCGCTGCCCGGCGGGGCAGGCGTCCCGGCAGGGGGCGATGCCCCGCTTTTGGATGGCATAGGCGTTGGGCACGGCCTGCGGATACAACTTGTACGCCGCGTGGCGCGGGGCCAGCCCCTCGTTGAAGCTGTCCGGGACGATCACCGGGCAGACCTTGGCGCAGTCCCCGCAGCCGATGCATTTGTCCAGGTTGATGTAACGCGGGTGGTGGCGGACGGTGACGGCGAAGTCCCCGGCCTGGCCCTGGACATCGAGGACTTCGGTGTCCGTCAGGATGGCGATGTTGGGATGCCGCCCGGTCTCCACCAGCTTGGGCGAGATGGTGCACATGGCGCAGTCGTTGGTGGGGAAGGTTTTGTCAAGCTGGGCCATCTTGCCGCCGATGGCGGAGCTGGCTTCCACCAGGTAGACCTTAAAACCCTGCTCGGCCAGGTCCAGCGACGCCTGCATGCCGGCGATGCCGCCGCCCACCACCAAAACGGCCCCGACGGGCGACGCCCCCGCTGGCCGGTGGTGGATGGGTACAGTGTTGGGGTTGCCCATCGGTGCTTACCCCCTGAGTACCGTCAGGTTTCTATGGGTCATCTACGACGAATCAACGATCGCCCGCCCCTGATCGGGGACGGGGCCGTCTCCCCCGCCAGCCGACTTCTTCGTCGGCGTCCGTCTCGGAGGCGTCCGGTTTTGCCCGGAGTTCTTCGTGGCGCTTGAGCGGGCTGGGACCCAGCGCGCTGATGCGTTCGGTCATGGTGTGAGCCGCCGCGGCGAAGGCCTGGGCCTGGCTGCCGGACATAAAAAACATCTCCAGCCGCTCGCCGCCGAGGCCGATATCGTCCAGGATTTTTTTGGCCCGCTGCACCCTGGCCCGCCCGCGTTCGTTGCCGCGTACATGATGGCAGTTGCCAATCGGGCAGGCCACCAGGTACACCCCATCCGCCCCCTGCTCGAAGGCTTCCAGCAGGTAGCGGATGTCCGTCTTGCCGGTGCAGGGCATGCGGACGAACTTGACATTGGCCGGGTACTGGACACCCAACGCGCCGGCGGCGTCGGCGGCCATATACCCGCAGTAAATGCAATAAAAGGCGGTGATTTCCGGTTCGAATGACCGATGGTTGGCCGTTTCGCTCATCGTGCGGCCTCCTGAGACGCGGCGGGCAGCCAGCTGCCCAGCCCGCCGATGGCCCGGAGCATCATCTGTTCGTCGGTGTAGTGGACAAGCTGAATCGCGGTGGCCGGGCACTCGCCGGTGCAGGTGCCGCAGCCCTGGCACTGGGTGGGGTCGATGAAGGCCGCGCCGCCCAGGCCGCCCACCCCATGCCGCCCTTCCTGCTGGACGACCTGCGGGATGGCGAACGGGCAGACGCGGGTACACGTCAGACAACCGACGCACCGGTCAGGGTCCACCTGGGCGACCACGCCGCCCAGATACAGCGACTGCTGGGAGAGCAGAGGCAGGGCGCGGGCCGCCGCCGCCAGGGCGTGGCTGATGCTCTCCTCCACAAACTTGGGGTAGTGGGCCATCCCTGCCAGGAAGATGCCCTCCCGCATGAAGTCCATCGGGCGCAGCTTCATCTGCGCTTCGGCGAAGAAGCCCTCGCTGGAGAGCGGCACGCGCAACATCTCGGCCAGCGCCGCCGTACCCTTGGCGGGGGCGACGGCCATACTCATCGGCACGATGTCGGCGGGCAGGTCCAGCCACCGGTCCAGCGACAGGTCGCGGACGCGCACCCGCAGGCGGTCGCCGTCGGGGAATACCTGGGGCGGCTCCTGGTCGGTGTAGCGGACGAAGATCACGCCCAGGCGGCGCGCCTCGGTGTAATACTTCTCGCGCATGCCGTAGGTCACGATGTTTTTGTACAGCACGGTGACCCGGCAGGAGGGCTTAAACAGCTTGAGGCGGATGGCGTTTTTGATGGTGTTGGTGCAGCACACCCGCGAGCAATATTCGGGGACGCCTTCAGGACGCATACACTGGATCATCACCACGTCCTGAAGCCTGGCGATCTCCTCCGGGGCGTGGATGATCTTTTCCTCCAGCTGGCGCTGGGTGATCACGCCGGGCAGGTCCAGCAGTGGATGCTCGTCGGTCTCGTAGCCGCCGGTGGCGACGATGGTGACCCCATGCTCGATCTGCCGCTCGTCCACCGTCCCATCCGGGCGGCGGGTGCGCAGCACGGCCTGGAAATAACCGACATGCCCCCAGTGACGGGCGACCTCGGTCCGGGTGTAGACGGTGATGCGCTGGTGGGCGCGGACGCGGTTGACCAGGTCGCGCAGCAGGCGCTGCGGGTTGTAGCCCTCGACCACGTAGTAGAGGTGCAACAGGTTGCCGCCCAGCATCTCCGACCGCTCGACTAGGTGCACGTCGTAACCGCTGTCGGCGATGGCCAGCGCCGCCGTCATGCCAGATACCCCGCCGCCGATGACCAGGGCCGAGGGACGGCAACGGTGCTGGTCTTTGTGGACCGGTTGCGCGGCCAGGACGCGCCCCACCGCCAGACGAATCAATTCCTGCGCCTTGCGGTTGACCAGCGCCGGGGAGTCCTGCCGGTGCACGCGGCTGCACTGCTCCCGCAGGTTGACCACCTCCAGCAGATAGGGATTCAGCCCGGCCAGGCGCACCGCCCGCTGGAATAACGACTCGTGCGTGCGGTTGCTGCACCCGGCCACCACCACGCGGTTGAGCCGGTCCTCCTCGATGCGGGCCTGGATTTGGGCCAGACTCTCCGGGAAGCAGGCGAAATCAAACACCTGGGAGACGACCACCTCCGGCCAGCGGGAGGCCCGTTCCACCAGCGCGCCAATATCGATGGTCTCGTTGATGGTGTGGCCGCAGGTGCAGGCGAAGACGCCCACGCGCGGCGGCTCGCCGGTCACATCCCGCTCCGGCGGCAGGTTGCCCGCCGACAGGAACGGCCATTCGCGGGTATAGGGATGGGTGTTCAGCCGCTCATTCAGCAGGCGCATGACCTCGGCAGCCGCGCCGCTGGCGTCGATGATCGTTTCGGCGATTTCTTTGGGGGAGGAAAAAGCGCCGCAGACGAAGACGCCGGGCCGCGTGGTTTGCAGCGGGGTGAACTTGTCGGTCAGGCAGAAACCGTAGCCGTCCAGCTCAATGTCCAGCAGCTCCGCCAGGTGCCCCGCCGAGTCCGGCGGTTGCAGGCCGGTGGCCAGCACCACCATGTCCACCTCTTCCTGCTGCTGCCGACCGCTGGCGTCGGCGTAACGCAGCCGGAGGTTGTGAGTGGCGGGGTCTTCGTAAATGCCCGACACCCGGCTGCGGATATAGCGGATGTGGTACTGCTCGCGCGCCCTGGCAAAGTAGGTGCTGTATTCCTTGTTGAAGGCGCGCTCGTCCATGATGAAGACCGAGCACTGGACATCTTCGCCGAGCCGCTGCTTGGCCAGGATGGCTTCTTTGGTGGCGTACATACAGCAGATCGACGAGCAGTAGCTGTGGTTCTGGTCGCGGGAGCCGATGCATTGCAGCCAGGCGATGGAGCGGGGGCGCTGGCCGTCGGAGGGACGGATGACCACGCCTTCCGTCGGGCCGGAGCGGCTGGCCAGGCGCTCGTACTGCAAGGCGCGCAGCACGTTGGGATAACGGCCGTGGCCCAGTTCCTCCAGTTCGGTGGGATCGTACACCTGGAAGCCGAGCGCCAGGATGATGGCCCCCACTTCAACGGTCAGCAGGCGGGGCTGTTCATCCAGATCGATGGCCTGGCTGGGGCAGACCTCGACGCAGCGGCCACAGTCATCGCAGTACGGCCCCCGGTCGATGACATACGTGTCCGGCGCGGCGCGGGCGGCGACCTTGTAGGCGGCCTTGCGGGTGGTCAGGCCCTGCTGGTAGGCGTCGGGCAGCTCGACCGGGCAGACCTCGGCGCAGAGACCGCAGTCAATGCACCGCGTCAGATCGACGTAGCGCGGCTCCTGGCGCAGCGACACCGTGAAGTCCCCGGCCTGGCCTTCCACGTCGACGATGTGGGTGTTGGTCAGGATGGTGATGTTGGGGTGCTGGTTGTGTTGGATATAGGCGGGCGAGATGGAAGGCCGGGTGCAGCCATAGCCGTGATCCGGCGTGCCCCGGCAGAGCACGCAGTCATGCTGCGGGAACATGTAACCCAGCTGGGCCACCCGCCCGCCCAGGCACGGTGTCTGCTCGATCAGGTAGACGTGCAGGCCAGCGTCGGCGAGATCGAGCGCGGCGCGCATGCCGCCGATCCCCCCACCCACCACCATGACTGCGCCAAGCAATGGGCCATGCCCATGGCCGGATGTCGTCGCCATGACTTCCCCCCGGAGGTCAAGCCACCGCGCCAGTTATGACCGATTTGGGTAAAGACGGTACATACACTATAAGAATAATCCGCAATTCCAGCCAATTGAGGTGTAGTAATTCACCATCTGGCGGTGAACGTCTTCCTGAATCGCGGCGGATGGCCCCGCCAGAGGGCAGCCCGCGCCGGGATGGCTGGCGGTTTACGGCGGCGGAAGGCTGGTGGCCGCCGCTTCGGCCTCGTCCGGCGAAAACGCCGGCGGCCTGATGGACAGCGGACCGGCAGCGCCGCCGGGCCGGCGGGCGTTTTCCTGCGCCGTCAGCCGATCCGGCGTGTCCGAGCAGATCGCGTCCACTCCCAGGTCGTACAGGGCGGCGATCTCGTCGGGCCGTTCCTCGTGCCAGCAGATGATGCCCAGCCCAGCCTCCCGCACCTGGCGCAGCCAGTCG
Source organism: Anaerolineae bacterium (assembly GCA_034435395.1). Classification (GTDB taxonomy): domain Bacteria; phylum Chloroflexota; class Anaerolineae; order Aggregatilineales; family Ch27; genus DAOTXK01. The sequence goes on from DAOTXK010000147.1 coordinate 14,563, forward strand.
GCGGTGAGCAGGCGGTGCGGCTGCGGCGCGGCATTCTCCCAGCACGGGTGCACGTAATCGGCCCGGATCGACCGCGCCAGGGGGACGGGGTCCACGTGCACGGAGTTAAACAGGATGGAGGTGCTGGCCTGGGGGGCGGCGGCCTTGATCTCGGCCAGGATGTCCGGTCGGAAGGAGGCAAAAATCGTGTAGCGCAGCAGGTCCGCCTGGGCCACCGTCTGGTGCATGGCCTGGGCGGAGGCCGGCGACAGCCGCTTGAGATCCAGGTACAGCCCGATCTCCAGTTCCTGACACAGGCGGGCGATCTCGTCCAGCGTGGGGAGCGGTTCCCGGCCCGGCGGCGTCATGGCCCGCAATTCGGCCAGGGTGTGATGGGCGATCAGGCCCTCCACGCCGTATAGCCGTTTCAGGTCTTCGTCGTGGGAGACCACCGGCACGTCATCGGCGGTGGTGTGGATGTCGATCTCCACCATATCCGCGCCGAGGGCGGCGGCCTGGCGGATGGCCGCCGGTGAGTTCTCCTGGGCGTAGGCCGACGCGCCCCGGTGGGCGATGCGCAGCACCCGCTGCTCAGGCGGCGGGAGCGCCTGCTGCAATGCCTGTAGCCACCAGGCCACGCGCCCCGGAATCCACGCTTCCAGCGCCGGCCAGGGGACGAGCGGGGCCGATTCCAGCGCGACCACCCGGGTGAAGGCAAACGAGGGTGAAAAGGCCAGCCGCGCCAGATAGGTGTGGACGAGCC
>DAOTXK010000148.1:0-12299 GCA_034435395.1 Anaerolineae bacterium
GATCCAGAACGGCGTGTTGCCGGGGCCCCAGATCTGGGCCACAAACGCGCCGTTGACATTGGCCCAGGTGTAGGCCGTCTCGCCGGTGTACAAGTTGCGGACGATCACCACTGCACCGGGGAAGACGGCCCCCTCGGCCCCCCGGATGGTCACCAGGCCGCTCGTGTCCGGCGCGGAGAGGGTGATCAGGGCGGCGATGGGCGGGTCGCCAAATCGGGCGGCGCGCGTCCCCCCCTGCCCGGCGACCGGCCCCATCAGCGGGGCAGCGACCGCGGCAACCAGGATCAGGGCCAGGGGAACGCTCAGGGGCCTGGGGCGGATGGACATGGCTCCTCCGGGCGGGCGCAGAACCGAAGGCACTGTAGCGCAGTATAGAGAGGAGCGCGGCGGTTGTCAAAGCGGCGAGAGGAGCGTCCAGATGAAAATTGTTGACACAAACACGTTTAATATCTATATTAGAGGTTGGGGACAAACTAGAGTAAGATAGCTTAATCATAAAATCCCACCGACAGAGCCACTCTTATTGGTAGCACCCCCGCCACGCTTATCTCTTCCGTGTGGAAGGCGGTGCGCCATGTCTCCATACCACATTTCTCCCGAGGATTGGAATAGAGCGCTGGAGAAGCTGCCAGCAGCCCAGTCATTTACTGCCGAAACACTTTATCAGTTTCTGTCTCAAGACGTCCGCCAAAGCCTTCTGGATAAGAAAGACGGCGATCAAGAACAAGCTCTCAACTATGTCCGTGACAGGCTGAGACAGTACAGACCCCAAAGGGGCACGATTTTTATCATAATGGGCCCTGTTCAAGCAGATGAAATATACTTCATCTTGCATCAACCTCCGGGAGCGCTCCCCAGTGTCAATACGCAAGAAGGTGAGACACTCAGTATCACTGTGGTCCCCTCACAACAGACACAACCAAGCAACAATGAAAAACAGGAACACCAGGTTGAGGCGGGCATGGTGGAGGTGAGTCTGGCTACCGCCAGCGTCGTTACGGGCGTCGCCACATTAGCCCAGGCGCACCTTTCACGCGCTGCATCCTTTCTTCTTTTCTTCCTCGTGTTAATTACTGGCTTCACCGCCTTGTGGTTTCTGGCACGCTACTGCAGACAACAAGGAATAATCAAGCCTCGCAAAGATTGGCACGCAATCCCTACCCTAATCATTGATCCTGGAGCTGAAATGTATTGGTTTCTCAGCTTTTCACTAATATTCTTGATAGTTGTATTTATCGTAGTTCTTACTGGAAACTAATCACGGGCTACAGCCATGGCCAGAGAAATAGCTGGGGCAATAGCTATTCTTGCTATTATTATAGTAATGGTATTCGTGGCTTTTTTCCTTACTCAGAGCCTGCCGCCTGACGATTACACGGCCACCCAGGCCGCGCGCCTAGCTGAACAAGCCGCCCAGGCGGAAACTGACACCGCGACCTTTGCCATTGCCATGACCAACACCGCCGAGGCGGCCATTGCCCAAGCCATCGAGCAGGCAGCCAGAGATGGAACCGCCACTGCCCAGGCCATTACCCTCATTGCCCCTACCGCGACGGGCACACCGCCCCCAACCGATACGTCGGAGCCGAGCGACACCCCTGTATCGCCCTCACCTGCGCCAACTTTAACAGACACACCTACAGCTGTCTTTATTGTTCTGACCCCGGACTCCAACCTGCGCGCTGGGCCTGGGACGAGACATCAGATATTAGGAACAGCCCAACCGGGCGACCGTTTCGAAGTAGAGGCAGAGCATGCCTTGGTAGACCCACCAGGCACGTACATCTGGTACCTGATCACATGTTCCAGTAACCTGCATCTGTGGATTTGGTCAGATCTGGGACACCTTGAACCAACCGACGCAATAATACCAACAGCGCTGACATTGACAATCCCGTCGCTACCGACTCGCACCCCCTCGCCAACATCTGCACCGGTACCCACAACACCCCTCACCCTGCCACCGTTGCCTCACATACCAGCACCAACAATGCCGGTCGGCCCACCACAGCAGCCACCGGAGGGTCGTGATGACAGCGGTAGCTGCCCACCGACGTGCGGTCCGCCGCACACCCAAGTGCCCAGTACACCCGTGCCAAGTATGCCTTCCGTGCCAACCAATACCCAGCCACCGCCACCTACGCCAACAACACAGCCGCCCACCGATACACCAGTGCCTACGACCGTTCCGCCGCCCACGCCAATCCCCAATTGCGTGCCAGACTCACGCTGCAACTGCAACGGAATCTGCGAAGGCAAAGAAAATCACGGCCAGTGCCCCTCCGATTGCGAACCAGGGAGGCATGGCTAAACTTACACATTACCGTTTATTCCTTCACCCCACCGCCTTCAACACCCGCAGCGCCCGCAGCGTGACCCATTTGTTGGGCCGCTTCTTGGGGCCAAAATCGACCCACGTCTTGCCCGCATAATCGTATTCCAGCGCCCAGCGGCCCTGACCATCCTGCTTGTTCCGGATGATATCCAGCGCATTCGCCAGGCGCGGATCGTCGCCGTAGCCCAGCGCCGCCAGCGCCTCGACGTTTTGCAGCAGGTCGGTCACGTAAAACACCGGGAAGCCGAACTTCCACCAGTTGCGGCTTGGCTTGTCGTTCCATCCCATCGGATAATCGGCCACGGCCGGGTCGGTGCTGAATAGAAAATCCACGCCCTGCTGGATGGCCCGTTCGATCAACGGTGTGCGGCGCTCGGCGGGCCATTTGCCAAAGGCCAGCATGATCTTGACCCCGCCCCAGGCGCACGGCAGCTTGTTATTGGCTCCGCAGGCGAACCCCGGCCCGCTGTTGGCGGCATAAAAGCGGACCGCCGCCGCCCGATCATCCGCCGGGGCCACGCCCTCGCCCGTCACGCTGCGCGCTGCCCACTCAAACGCCGCCTCCAGCCGGGGATCGGCGTAGCCCAGGTCGAGCAGCGCCGCGCCCAGATTGCCGTGCAGGCAGTCGATATTGGATCCCGGATTCCCATTGCAGCTAAACCGCCCGTCCGGCGTCAGGGCGTGGTCCAGCAGGTAAACGCCCGCCCGCCGGATGCGTTCATCTTCCCCCGCCGCCGCGCCCAACTGCGCCAGCAGAATGATCGACCAGACGGTCGACCGGTACTTGGGGTTATAGCCCGCGCCCGGCTTGACCCAATAACCCTCCGCCGCCATCGCCTCCAGGATGGCCGGGATCGGCCCCTCCCGGTGCGCCGCCGCCCGTGCTTCGCCCAGCTCCGGGTCGTTCGGCGGGCGATCCAGCAGATCGCGCAGCGCCAGATGGCGGACCGCTGGCTCCTCCGGCTCCAACAACCACGCGACCGAATCGCCCCTAAGTTGATCCTGCCAGGCCATTGTGTCCCTCCCTCTCCTGCCCGATCAGGCTGTCATTAGAACATATGTACACTGATTATAACACATCTGGCCGCGCCCGGCGCATGAGCAGCCACATCAGCGGCGGGGCGATGGCCAGCATCAGCAACCCGGTTTGGAGTCCGGCCAGGCCCGCCACCGCCCCCACGGCCAGCGGCATCAGGTCGGTCGGCAGCCGGCTGATCGGGCTGAGCGCATGAACCGTTGCCGTGTACCCCTCGGCAGCGGCCAGCAGGCGCGCCCTACCCAGCGGCCAGATGACGCTCACCCCCAGCGCCAGCGGGATGAGCAGGGTCAGGTTGAGGGCGGGATCGCGGGCGATCACCCACAGGGGGAACAACACGCCGGTCCCGATCACCGCCGTCCGCAGCACGCTCCGCTCCCCCCAGCGACCCAGCGCCGACTCCAGCAGGCTGAGGGCGACGGCATGGGCGGCCAGGTCGGCGGCCACAACCAGTCCGATCCAGGTCTCATCCAGGCCCACCACATCCGCCAGGAACAACGGCAGGAAGCCGAAAGCCACGTCGGACATGAAGTCGCCCAGGGTGAGGAAAAACAGCCAGCGCCATACCTCCGGCAGGCGGCCCACGGCCCGCAGGTTGCGCCACATGGCGCGCAGCCCACCCTGTCCACCGTCACCCGTCTTGCCGTTGAACCTGGCTGCCCCGTTCGGCGGAAAACGCGTCCGCCACAGCAGCAGGGCGTAGAGCAAAAAGATCACCCCGCCCGCCAGGAAAACCGGGGGCCAGGGCGCGCCCAACGCCGCCAGCGCGGTCGCGGTGAGCGGAGCCAGCAGCGCCCCGATGGTGTCGAGCAGCGTCTGGCGGGCCATGATGCGGCCCGGCGCTTCCGGGTGCGCTTCCACCAGCGTGGCATCGGCGATCACGGCCAGCGGCGTGACCCCCAACGAATAGCCGACGCACACCAGCAGCATGACCGCAAAGCTGTCCGCCCGGCTCAGGGCAAAAAGGACCAGCGCCGTGCCGAGGGCGCTCCCGGCGATGATCGGGCGGCGCGGCCACACGTCGCCGATCAGGCCGCTGACCGGATCGGCCACCCAGCCCGCCCAGCCAAACGAGGCCAGCAGGACGCCCACCTGATCATAGCTCAGGCCCAGATCGTCGCGGATGAGGGGCATCAGCACCAACAGCAGCCCGACCCACCACTCGTCCAGGAAGCGGGCGGCCAGCATCAGCCGAATCAGCCGCCTTGACGCGCCGGGTCGGCGGGGGATCGGTCCCCAGCGAAGCAGGTTGTGGCGCAGCATGGTTGTTCTCTCTCCTTGTTGTACGGTTTGAAGGCGCAGGCGACAACAAGGAGAGCCTGGCGGCGCACGGGCGCGCGGCCAGGAAAGGGAGGTGTTATTCCGGCGGGAAGCCGCGCTTACAGTTTAACGGGGGATGTGATCAGCGAACATGGCTCGCGTCTTTTTCACAGGCCGTGCGGAGGCAGGGCCGTCCAACGAGACAGGGATAATTGTACTGATGCGACCGATAGATTTCAGGCGTCACTGGCGAAAAATGGCGTTGGCCAGCAACCCGAAGGCCACCGCGGCGGCCAGCAGGCACATCCCGGTGCCGACGAAGTCCGCGTAGCCAATCCCCGCCACCACGGCGGCGATCACCCCCGCCACGCCAACCGTCGCGGAGCCTACCACGCTCAACCCGATGGCCGTGCCAGCCGTCCGGGAGTCACGCGGGTTACCGTCCATGGATCGCTCCTTTCGCGGTCTGGCCAGGGTCTCACCGCTCGGAATCGCTGACGCGGAAGGTGGACTGCACCTCGCCATCGGCGTCGGCCAGCGTGGCGACATCGCCCGGCTGCCAGACCGGGCGGGTCTCATCCCAAAACAGTGCTGCCGCCGTGTTCTCGCCCACCCGGCTGAACACGGTCACGCCCGCGTTGGCAAACAGCCGGTAATCGGGGAAGGTGAAGACGGTGCCCTGCGTGTCATACAGCGTCCACCCTTCCATATCCACCAGGCCGCCCTGGTTGCGGATCACCACGCCCTCGCTGGTCACGTCCCCCGCGCCCACGATCTGCACGATGATCACCTGCGCATCGGCGGCGGTGGGGGCCAGCGTCACCGTCGGGACCGGCGTCGCCGCGGAGGCCGTGCCCGCGGCCGCCTCCGCCAGCGACTCGGCTGGGCCAGCGCCGGGCGTGCTCGCCGCCGTCGCCGCTGGCTCACCAGCTTCCTCGGCTGGGGTGGCCACCGCCCCCGGCTCGCAAATGAAATCCGGCCCGGGGATGATCAGCGCCTGCCCCGGATAGATAAATTCCGGATCGTCAATCGTGCCCAGGTCATTGGCGCACAACAGATCGTCGAGCGGCACTTCCAGGCGGTCGGCGATCAGCGCCGGATTATCGCCCTCCTGCACCGTGTAGGTCCGCTCCTCCGATCCGCTGGATTGAATGGCCACCTGCGTGAGCGCGGCCTGAGTGGCGATGTCCGGCAGGATGTTGGGGTTCAACGTCGGCGCGATAGTCGGCTCCCCTGGTTCGGGCGTCCGGATCGCCCCGCCGGGCGCGATGGCCGTGACGATCCAGGGCGTCTGCGTCGGCCCCGGCGTGGCTGTGATGATCACCTCAAAGACCTGCACCTGCGGCACCGGCTCTTGTGTCTCCTGCGTGGATTGCCACAGCACGATGACCAACAGCGCCACGCCGACCGAAATGGTTATATTCAGGATCACAAAAACAATCAACGCCCGTCGGTTCATCTTCGCCGCCTCTGCGCCAGCACCGGTTTCCGCGTGTGGTCATCATAGCACAGCGATCCCTGCCGGGCAATGGCGGGCGTGTCCTTCCTGGCCCGGCCAGATGCAGGGGGGCCACGCCGGAGGCGCTCGAAACGCGGCGTAGATCGGCTACGCAGGGGTCAGCGGGGTTGAAGCGGGGCGACAGATCGTCGCCATCGAGGGCCCTCTGGTCAGCCCTCGGATTGGAGATGCCCCCCAGCTAAAGCCCTGGTCAGAGCCGTGGGAGGACGGTATAATGCGCCCCGCTTGGCACCCGATCGCCGGAAGGCCCACCTTGCCATGAATGACCGCCCGACCTCCCCTCCCACCCGTCCTGACCAGCCGCCCATTCACGGCTACGACCCGCCGCCCGCTGCGGCCATGCGCCATCCCTCCCGGCGGTCCAACGGGCTGGTCCTGTTCGTCATCGGCGCGGCGGTGGTGTTCCTGTCATGCAGCATCATCGCCCTGGCCGCCCTGGCCGGGTACAACGACGGCCTTCGCCATGTCGAGCGGCAGGCCGAGATCACCCGGCAGGCGGACATCGCCCACCAGTATAGCCTGGCGCTGACCGATGTGGCCGGCGGCAACCGCGAGCTGGCCGCGCTGCGCCTGGAACATGTCGTCATCACCCTCGGCGCGCGCACCGGCGAAGCTGCCGCTTTGCTCACCCAGGTGCGGGCCGTCACGCCCACGCCGACCCTCACCGCCACCTTCACCCCCTCCCCAACCCTGGAACACTCGCCGACGCCGACCGCGCCACCCGCCGGCGGCCTTCCATCGCTGGACCCGGCGGCGCTGCTGGCAGAAGCGCAGGCGGCCTCCGTCCTCCGCGACTGGGAGCGGGCCATCAATCTGCTGGACATCCTGATCGGCGTGGACCCGACCTACCAGCGGGCCGAAGTCCAGCGCCTGCTGCGGGAAGCATTGGTTGCGCTCAGCCGGACCTACCTGCTGGAGCCATCCGGCGAGCATCTGGCCGAGGGCATCCTGCTGGCGGAGCGCGCCCAGACACTGGGCGATATCGGCGACCTGGCCTACGAAGCCTACGTGGCCGGGCGTTACCTAGATGCCCTGAACGCCGAAGGTATGGAGTGCCTGCTCTCCGTGCGGGAGTGGGAGCGCGTCTACAATGAAGCGCCGCGGTACCGCGACGTGGCCCCTCGTCTGGCCAACGCCTACGCCCGCTGCGGCGACGCCTACACCTACCAGACCGAATACTGCCCCGCCGAGCAGTATTACACCTGGTCGCTCCAGACTGTCTATGACAGCAGTGTCGCCTCCCGCCGTGATCAGGCGCGCGAGGTCTGCGCCCAGGCGACCCCCACGCCCACGCCGACGCCTGATCCGCTAGCCGTCCCACCGACCGGGGAGCCATCCCCCCAGGACGCCCCGTCGGGCTGATGCGCCGCCCCATCCCCGACGTTCGACAGAAAAAAAGCCCCGCGCCTGGGAACGCCGGGGCTTGTCGCTTGACCCGACTCATCCGGGCACGGGGACGCCGGATCAGGTGCCCGAGTCCCCGGCATCATGATTATGCCCGGCAGGCTCCCCATGGGAGCCGCTATCCTTGGGGACGTTGATGTCATCAAACTGCGTCCACGGCCTGACCAGGGCCAGCCACAGCACCAGGCCCGCCCCCAGGGCAAAAACGCCGATCCAGAACAGCACCGCGTAATAGGTTTCATTGGCCGCGCTGCCGAAAGCTGCCCCCAGCCCTCCGGCGACGGCCATCAGGAGCATCCCCGTGCCGATCAGGAAGGCCAGGGCGATTTCCTCAATCGATAGTTTCCCGCGAGCGGACACTGTCCCTCCTTTACGTGGCCGCCACCTCATGGTGGCCCGACACCGCCAACAACCTATAGATTACCCTCAAACCGCCCGCCGCAACAGGGGCCGGTATTCCCTGCGTTAGATGGACTTCGTCAAAACACAGTGGTAAAATAATCACCGACGGGGTGTGGCGCAGTCCGGTCAGCGCGCGCCGTTTGGGACGGCGAGGTTCGTGGGTTCAAATCCCACCACCCCGACTCAAGTCCGTAAACTGCGGTATAATGCCACTCAGGCGGGCATGGTGTAAGGGTAACACAACAGCCTTCCAAGCTGTTATTACGGGTTCGAATCCCGTTGCCCGCTCTCGCGCCGGACTGCGGTTCGGCGCGGCTTGTCAGGGCCCGTAGCTCAGCGGTCAGAGCAGCCGGCTCATAACCGGTCGGTCGTAGGTTCGAATCCTACCGGGCCCATCCCGCCCCGGCACACCTCAGGCCGGGGCAGTCTTTACCCCTTCACAACCGCCTTCAAACGGTATTCCAACCGAAACCTGGCCGTGTTCGCCCGGCTCTCCATGTTATAATGGGGCCGGATTCCGGTGGCGGGGAGGCCGTTGTATGCCCCATTCATATCCTGGCGGTCTCCAACGTGAGAATGACTTGTCTCACCCCCTCTCACCACCTTTCCTGACTGGACATCTGTCGCGCACCGACAAGGTAGGTCAGACGTGGCCCCTCTGGTTATGATTGTGGAGGATGACAGACATACTGTCACCCTGTTTCAGCGGATTCTCACCCGCGGCCGCTACCCGACCCTCACCGCCGCCACCGTCCAGGAGGCCCAGGCCCTGTTACGGAGTGAGCGTCCGGCGGCCATCCTGCTGGACCTCGGCCTGCCCGGCGCGAGCGGGCTGGAGCTCCTGCGGACCCTCCGACAGGACCCGCAACTTCAGCCGATCAAGGTCATCATCGTCAGCGCCTACAGCGAACTCATGCACCAGGCCCGCCAGATCGGCGCTGACGCCTACCTGCTCAAGCCCATCAACGCAGGTGAGCTTCTGCAAACGCTGGAAGACGCGCTGTCCGGTTGAGTCTCCCGCCGGGCGTCCCCGCTGCCGGCCAGGCCCGACGTGACTGTCCGCCGCCCGCTCACGGCGCGTAGGGCGGGATATATCGGTCCAGCGCCCGCGCCCCCACAAACGGCTTGAAGCCCAGCCCCCGCGATGTCTCAACGATCCACGCCACGTGCGCCGGTTCCAGCGCGTAATCCACCGTCAGGATGATCTCGCCCTGGTCATTGGCCAGCTCCAGGTACGCCAGATACTCCTCGCTGCTGGTGTGCAACTGGCTGTAGGGGTCGCTGTCCAGCAACCGGCGGCACGGCCCCGTCAACGACTGGCGGTACCCCTCCGTATCGATCTCGGCCTCCGTGCGCGGCAACGGACAGTCACCCTCCGGCCTCGCGCCGTCTGCCGCGCCGTCAAACCACACCGCTTCCTGGGCGATGCCGTCGATTAGGTCCAGATAACCCTCGTATTCGACCAGCTCCGCCGCGTTCTGCGCGATCACGATGAAATCCTCGCGCTCCGCTTTGGTGAAACTGCTGATCGCTTCCACCCACCCGATCATCTCCTGAACGGGGTCGACGCCCTCCTGCTCGGCCAGGGCGGCCACGTTTTCGTCGGCATATGCCTCCACCCAGTCCATGTAAATGCCGTCGAACCCCGCCTCCATGATCAGCGGCAACAGGCCATGCCCCGGGTCGAACCAGATCGTCTGCCACTCATCCCACCAGAACGCCACCGGGTAGTTCCCCGACCAGCCGTCCGGGTCCGCCCCCACGATCCAGGGCGGGTCGCCGATCCGCCAGCCGGGCAGCCAGTACGTGCGGTAGTCCTCGGCCTGCCCGATGTCCATGTAAGCGATGACCAGCTTGCCGGAGTCGTGCAACGCCTGCACCACGCCCGCGATATCGTAGTCCTCGTTATTCACCTCGGTCACGACGGGGTCGATGACCACCATATCGTAATCAGACGCGATGATCTGGCGGAGATCGTCGCCCTCCAGGTCAACGGACAGGTAATAGAACCAGGTTTCCACCGTCGCCAGCCGGCGTTCAGCCGGCGTCCGCGGTCCATCCTGCGCCCCAACCCCTGGGCAGCCCATCGGATTGAGCAGAAACACTCCGGCGATAAAAGCCGCCAGCCAGCCAGGAACGGCCCGCCCCCGGCGGCTATCCCGTGTCGCGCCCATATCGGTCACCCCCTACTCACCCGCAAACGGATGGGAACCAGTGTACGGATCGAACCACCCCCCGCAAGTGCCTCCGGCAACTGGCCGCGCCGCCGGTCAAGCCTAAAAAGAAAAACGGCCGCTGGTTGTGAGGGGGGGGCACAACCAGCGGTCGTAGGTTTAGGCGTCTCCGGGTGGATCAGCCTAATAAACAAACTGGCGATTTTTTCTTGAGACCTGCTTGTTTCCGGTAAACCTCTGTTGTTCACCAGTTTTGCTTATAAACAAAATAAAACAACTGCCTGAGCCTGACCTTAACTATGGATTAGAGAAAAATGAGAGATGACCGGCCTTGGTCGATCAATCCGTCTCCTCGCCGTTCGCGCCGAAGAACCGCAGCCACTCGTTCACCTCGGCCTCGGTCAGATGCACCTCATCAACCTGGTCTGCATCCGCCGCCGGAGCCATCGCCCCCGCCAGCCGAACGGCAAACTCCTCGCTGGTCAGGGCGCGCATGCTCCGGGCCAGCGCGGCCTGCCGGACCTCCCGGTCGGAGGACACCACCGTGATCGCGGCGGGGTCCCTGGCATTGCGGATGCGCTCCCGAATGATGCGGTCGGCGTTGGTGCGGTAGGCGGCGGCAAAGATAACCTTCACCTGGCTGGTGGACAGATCGCGCGACAGCCCGCCCGGCAGGCCGTGATCAAAAACCACGGTGCAGTGTTGATCCGTCCGCCCGCAGTACCCCTTCAGCTTCTCGACGAGCTTCGCCTCGTCGTGGGGATCATCCAGGGCGATGTCCGGCAGCGCGTGGATAAGATTGTGGCCATCGATCAATAAGGGCATGGCGCGCCCTCCTGGCTGGGTTCGCGGCGGCTCTTAAGAGCCACCTCTGCCCACAAAACAGCCGGCAGGGCCGCTCCTGCGGAACCCAGCGGCGTCCCGCCGACCGCCGACGAATGCCCGCCTTAGCGGGGGCGATTCTGGGCGATGAACGCCTTGGGATCGACGTAGTCCCGTTGCAGGCGCGCCTGGTCGAGACGCGGCCAGTCGCCGGGCGAATCCAGCAACACCTCGGTCGGGCTGATGTCGAAGTGCAGGTGCTCGGTCCCGCCGGTCGGCTTGCCGATGGTGCCGATCGGGTCACCGCGCCGGACTCGCTGCCCCTTGCGCACCGTGATGTCCGCCAGATGTGCCGAGCGAGAATACACATAGGGGCCGCCGGGCTGCATCGGATCGTGGCGAATGATGACGATGCCTCCCCAGATGTTCAGGCTGCCCACAAACGTCACCAGGCCACTGGCCACGGCGTAGACCGGCATCCCCGCATCGACGTTCCAGTGCGGCCGGTTGAGGTTGAGGTCGGCGCCGGTGTGGTAAGCGGTGTTGCCGCCGCTGTCCCGGTAGCGGACGGCGAAACCGGTCGCGTCGAACCAGTCGCCCGGCCAGAGCTTAGCGCCGCGTCGTTCTTCGGCGGTGCCCACCGGCGAGTCGAAGCCGTCCGCCAGGTTCGCACTCGGCTCGCCCCGGCCCACGCGGTCGCTGTCCTCCATCGCCGCGATCCGCCGCCAGCGAATCCCGGCGAAGGCCACTTCCCGGTCAAACTCGCCCGTCAGGTTGTTCAGGTTGACCATGCCACTCTGCGGCTGGTTGGCGTCCAGCTGGTAGATGCCCAAGGAGACCCAGGTATCGTAGAACCGCTGCTGGTTCAGCTCCACCACGATGGCGCTGGGCTGCCCCACCACGCCGTGAATGTAGTACCGGGCGCGCTGGCTCGTGGCGTGGACGCCCGGCACCCAGGCCGACAGCTCGTACTGCCCGCTCTCAGCGAGCCGGGGCAGCCAGGCCGCCCAGACGCCGCTCCGCGACGCGGACGACTGGGCGTACTTCATCTTACGCCCGTTACGCACGAACACGCTGAAGCTGCTGTTGGGCATGCCGGCGTACACGCCATCATGGTACCCCGGCTGCTCCACATGGATCTCCTGCACGTCGTCGGCTGCCTCTGCCGGAGTCGCCACCCGGTAGGGGTAAGCGGCGATGGTATCCCAGAGCTGCGTGCCCGAAAACCAGAGGTTCCGTGGATCGTGCCGGGCGTGCTGCCAGCTCCAGAAATTTACCGCTGGCAGGTCCAACGCCCGGGCCTGGTTGAGGAAGATCGTGATCTGCTCCGGCGTGGCCGACCAGTAC
>DAOTXK010000149.1:0-3789 GCA_034435395.1 Anaerolineae bacterium
GTGTGTATCGGTCGTTGTGTGGGCGGGGGGTGGGGGCTGGGGTTGGGGAGGGTTTTGCTGGGGAGGGTGTTGGCCTTGCTGAGGTGGGTTTGTTGGGGTTGGATTTTGTTAGTGGGGTTGAGTATTAGGGGTGTCTGACTATACGAAGTTCACTGGAGAGTGGCTCGTTTCACCCTCTCCAGACGTCTCCCCTGATTTCCAGGCTACTGTAGGCGGGCATCCCCTTGTAGCCCGGATTCTGGCCCAGCGAGGCATCACCGACCCGGAAACCGCACGGGGTTTCCTCCACCCGGAACTGTACCGCCCTGCCCCGCCCCAGGAGCTGCCCGATCTGAGCGTCGCCGTTGAGCGATTACATGAGGCGGTGGCGGGACGGAAGAGAATACTCGTCTGGGGCGACTTCGATGTCGATGGGCAAACAGCCACGGCGCTATTATGGGAGGGGCTGCGAAAGCTGGGCGCTGCCGTTGACTTTTACATTCCCCGCCGACTGCGGGAATCGCATGGCATCCAGACAGCCCGGCTGGCAGAGCTTATCCGCGAGCAGCGGCCCGACGTGCTGCTCACCTGCGACACAGGCATCAGTGACCACGAGGCCATCGACTACGCCAATCGACAGGGGCTGACGGTTATCGTCAGCGATCATCACGACCTGCCCCCCCAACTCCCGACGGCGGCAGCCCTGGTCAATCCCAGACGCCTGCCGGACGAGCACCCGCTGCGTTCACTGCCCGGCGTGGGTGTGGCCTACAAACTCATCGAGGCGCTTTATGCGGCAACCGGCCGCGATGACGAGGCGGCGCAGCTGCTCGACCTGGTGGCGCTTGGTATCGTCGCCGATGTAGCGGAACAGACCCACGACACCCGGTACCTGCTGCAACGCGGGCTGGCCTGCCTCCGCCACACCCCGCGTCAGGGGATCAGAGCGCTGGCGGATGTGGCTGGACTGTCACTGGAGAACCTTTCCACCGAAGACATCGGTTTTCAACTGGGTCCCCGGCTCAACGCCGCCGGGCGGCTGGGCGACGCGGCCCAGGCCGTCAAGCTGCTGACCACCGAGGACGCTGTCCAAGCGCGCGTCCTGGCCGCCAACCTGGACGCGCTGAACCGGCAGCGCCGAGTGATGCAGCAGCAAATCCTCGCCGCCGCCCAGGAGCAGATTACGGCGCAGCCCGATCTGTTGGACCATACCGCGCTCGTCCTGCACCACCCGTCGTGGCATCCCGGCCTGCTGGGCGTGGTGGCCGGGGAGCTGGCCGAGCGCTATCAGCGCCCCTGCGTGCTGCTGGCGTCGCCGGAGGGAGACATGCTGGCACGCGGCTCAGCCCGCTCCGTGCCCGGTTATGACATTGGCCAGGCCATCGCTGCCCAGGCCGACTTGCTGCACGCTTACGGCGGTCATCCCGGAGCCGCCGGACTGTCGTTGCCGGTCGAGAACATCCCCATGTTCCGCCGCCGCCTGTCCCGCGCGCTACGGGAGCAATACCAGGAAACCGCCGCCCCCTTGCTGGAAGTCGCCGCCGAAATCCAGTTGGACGAGGTGACTCCGGCACTCGCCGACGAGATCGGGCGCTTGACCCCCTTTGGCGCGGGTAACCCTCCCGTGGTTCTGGCCACGCTGGGTCTGACACTCGTTCGCCAGCGTTTCCTGGGGCGCGAACGCCTGCACCGCCAGTTGACCATCCGATCCGAGTCCGGTGCCGAGCGAGAGGTTCTCTGGTGGAACGGCGCGGAATACGCCCTGCCGGACGGGCCGTTTGACCTGGCCTTTACGCTGGGCTGGCAGACGTACCAGGGCCAGCGGGAGATGACCCTGACCCTGGTAGCGCTACGCCTGCGCGCCCCGGTGACAGTTGTGCCCCCGCCCCAACTCGTGATCGAAGACTGGCGGGCAACGGCCACTGAGATGGATGTCGTCACGGCCTTCTTGCAACAGGAAGCTGAAGGCACGATCTGGGCAGAAGGGCCTCACAGCAACGAACTGCGGGAAAAGGGCGTGCTTTGCCACACGCGTAGCCAGCTTGTGGAGGCGGCAGCTT
Source organism: Anaerolineae bacterium (assembly GCA_034435395.1). GTDB lineage: Bacteria > Chloroflexota > Anaerolineae > Aggregatilineales > Ch27 > DAOTXK01. The sequence continues at coordinate 2,040 of DAOTXK010000149.1, forward strand.
TGCTGATATACACCGCTCCGCCTGCGCCCGGCGTGCTGCATGCGGCCATGGAAGGAGTGAAGCCTCAACGTGTATACCTGGCGGCGATTCCCCCGGCGGCGCAGACATTAAACACCTTCTTAACTCGCCTGCTGGGCCTGTGCAAATACACCATCAGCCACCGCGAGGGCCAGATGGATCTGGACGCGCTGGCTGGCGCAGCCGCTCAGACTGCGGAGGCGGTATACTGGGGATTAAGGGTATTGGCAGCCAAGGGCGCTATCTGTATGGAGGAGCGAGGGGAAGACATACAGGTGGCCCCGCCGGGTACCTGTCCATCAATCAATGATGAACAGGAAGCTGAGGCGACTTTGCGCGCCCTCCTGGCCGAAGCCGCCGCTTACCGCACGTTCTTCAGTCGCGCTCCGGCGGATACGCTGCTGACCTGAGATGAGATGAGTGGATATCCCGTCCCTGCCCAAACGATCCGAATAGAAACCCGCGTCCTGAACTCGCGCTTTATCGCCACTATTGGCCCGGCCCACAGCGTCGAGGAAGCCAGGGCTTTCATCGCCAGCACCCGCCGCGAGATGCCAGATGCCACTCATCACGTCCATGGGTTCATAATCGGTTATGGCTCCAGCGTGATAGAAGGCATGTCCGATGATGGCGAACCCAGCGGCACGGCGGGACCACCGGTGCTGGCCGTGCTGCGCGGCGCAGACCTGGGGGATGTGGCCATCGTCGTGACACGTTACTTCGGCGGGACCAAACTGGGAACCGGCGGTCTGGTCCGCGCCTATGGCGATGCCGCCCGCGCCGCTCTGAAACATCTGCCGATCACCCGCCGCATTCCAAAATGCGCAATTGGCCTGGAGATCGGTTATTCGCTGTACGAGCAGGTCCAGCGTCTCCTGGCAAAATACGAGGCGACCATCGACGACCAGAATTTCGGCCCCGACGTGACCCTCTATGTGACCATCCCTACCGACAATCTGGACGCCCTCGCCGCTGAGCTCCAGGAGCTGACCGCCGGGCGAGTCAGCCCCATGCTGCTCGACGAATGAAAACCGCCGTCAGGGTTGGCGTTCAGCCGCCTCCACAGGAGCCTCCGGGGTGGCGGTCGGCACCGGCGGCATGACGTTATGGGTGCAGGAGCGGTAATTCCATCCCAACACCACACGGTAATCAACCGTCCGGGCGGGGTCCGGCTCCACCCTGACGGCCTCCGGCGGCAGACGTAACACTTCCAGCAGAACGTTAAGCGAGCTGCCCTTGGTCCGCCCGGTATAATCAAACACGGTGCTCTCCGCCTGATATTGCCCCTCGGCGTACCCGGCGGCCACGGCCAGGAATCCCTCCCAGGCCAGCGCGTCTGCTGCCACCCGATCCAGGTCTGGATAGCCGCTGGCATTCAATACCTCCACCACCGGACCACCCTGCACCAACCGGTTCTCGGTTGGGGGCTGCATCAGGTTATGAACCAGCGCCTCTACGCCTTCAGGAATGGGCAACTGGACACTCGCTCCACTGGGAGTCTGCCAGGATTGTACTTCCTGCCCCGGACGAAACGAGTAATGCGCGATGCGGCTGGAGTCAATGCTCATGGCCAGCGGCACCAAGCCCAGCAAATCAGCCAACTGCATATCCGTGTCCACAATCTCGGTGACCTGCCCCCACAGTTCGGGAAGCTGGTTGAGCAATCCCAGCTCGCGCAGCCGCCGCCAGATGGCGCGCATCAGGTCCTGCTGCCGTCGCCCCCGATCAAAGT
>DAOTXK010000150.1:0-8656 GCA_034435395.1 Anaerolineae bacterium
CAGCAGCGCCAGCAGGATCAGCAGCGCCGGGAACAGGCAACCTCGCCGCCACCGGCGGGGCGTTCGGGCGGCTTCGCCGGGGACAGGCTGGCTCATCCGCTCAGCGGCGGCCCGAACGCGCGTCATCCGGGTCGGCATCGCTGGAATCGCCCGCCTCCCGTCTGGCGTCGGCGGAGTCGGCTCCCTTGAGTCGGATCAACTGCGACCGCAGCGTGTCCACCTCCGCTTGCAGCGCCTCGACGCGCTCGGTCATGTTTAAGATGATCTCCACGCCGGCCAGGTTGACGCCCAGCTCGCCGGTCAGCCGGACGATCTTCCGCAGGCGCTGCACATCGCGTTCGGTATAGAGGCGGAAGTTGCCCGGCGAGCGTTGCGGCACGACCAGTTCCAGCTCCTCATAGTTGCGCAGCGTTTGCGGGTGCAGGTTCACCAGCCGCGCCACCACGCTGATCGTATACCGGGGCTCGTCTAAATCCGCTGTCTCGCTCATCGGCTGTTTGTCGGCTATTCTTCGATTCTCCACCACGCCGCTCATCCGATCCGCTGGAAAGTGACCTGGCTGCCATCGTTGGCCAGGGCGGTGAACGCCCCCCAACCCACGGCCGTGACCTGGAGGAGCACCAGGTAAGGCGCGATCCCCATGGGTGAGGTGGACTGCCCCTGTATGGCGATACGGCTCATGGTCGGGTCGGTAAACGCCCACACCGCCTGGACCTGCAACGGCCCCACCACCCCGGCAAAGCCGCCGTTGGGATAAAACGTCACCTGCCCGCTGAAGGCCACCCCCAGCTGCTGCCCCTGGAGCAGCCAGGTTCCCGGAAGTTGATGGGCCAGCGGCGGGGCGGGAGGACTCTCCTCCGGCGGCGGGGGTTCGCCAGACTCCGGCGGCTCAGGCGGGGGCGGATGGCTGCCCCCCAGCGACCCCAGCAGCGCCGCCAACGCCTGCGGATAAGCTTCCTGGGTGAAGTCGATCCATTGCAGGCCGCTGATCTGGTACTCGAAGACGGAAAAATCGCTGTGCTCCGCAATGACCGGGATCACGCGCTTATCCCGCTCAAAGGCGATGCTCAGCTCCTGCCGGACGTGCCGCGAGGCCGCCGAATGGGACGACATCACCAGGATGAAGGCGTCGCTCGTCCGGATGCCCTGAGCGATGGCCTCCTGCCAGCGCGAGCCGCCCTGGTGGCGCAGGTCTTCCCGGTCAATCCAGACATCAATGCCCTGGGTTTCCAGGTCGCGGACCAGCCGATCCACAAAGGAGCCGTCCTGCCGCGAATAACTGATGAAGACCTGCATCGTCCCCTCGCCCATGACCGCCCGCCGCTGCGCTACCGGCTATCCAGTGTCACCGGAATTTCCAGGGTTTCGCCATCGCGGATCACGGTCAACGACACTTCGTCGCCAGGGCGGGTATAAACCACCAGATAGCTCACCAGGTCGTCCATAGTGGCGATAAACTGGTCATTGATGGCCACGATGATGTCGCCGCCCACCAGCAGGCTCTGCCCGCGCAACACCGTCTGCTCGGTCCCGCCGTGCAGCCCCGCCCGATCCGCCGGGGAGCCGGGCGTGACCTCCTGGATCAGCACCCCCTGCGTCACCGGCAGGCCCAGCGGTTCGGCCAGCCCGGCCAGGCTGAAGCCGCCCTCCGGCGACAGGCTGGAGATGCCCAGCCGGGAGTATTCCACCCGGCCCTTCTCAATCAACTCCGGCACCACGCGCCGCACCGTGCTGATCGGCACGGCGAACCCCACCCCCTGAAACTGCCCGGTTTCCGTGCGGATGGCGGTGTTGACGCCCACCACCTCGCCGTAGGAATTCAGCAGCGGGCCGCCAGAATTGCCAGGGTTGATCTCGGCGTCCACCTGGATGATCGAAGGGTTGTTATAACGTTCCAGCGCCGGATTCAACATCTGGCCGGACGGCAGCGTCCGCCCCAGGGCGCTGATCGTGCCGGTGGTCATCGAACTGGCCAGCCCGAAGGGATTGCCGATGGCGATCACCCGCTGGCCGACAAAGAGGTCGTCCCGTTCCGCCAGCGTCGCCGGGATCAGCCGCGCCCGATCAACATCGACCCGGATCACCGCCAGATCGCTGAAGTCGTCCATGCCCACCAGCTCCGCCTCGGCCACATAGCCATCGCGGAAGGTCACGCGAATGCCGTCGGCATCCCGGACGACGTGCGAATTGGTGATGATGTGACCGGCCAGGTCATAGATGAAGCCCGACCCGCTGCCCACATCGATCGGATCGATATCCTGCCGGAAGTTGACGGCCACGTCGATGTTCACCACCGAGGGTGACACCCGGTCATAGATGTTCCCCAGCAGGACGTATTCCCAGTCAGCCGCTTCGATGATATCCGGTGGCAGCGGGCTGGGCGTGGGCTGGAAGAGCGCCGCCGCCCCCGCCCCTACCGGCAGGTCGACCACCCGCCCGGCGGCCACCGTCACGCCCCCGGGAGCCTGCGCCCCCCCAAGCGAAATCATCACCGCCATGCCCAGCAACACCATCCCACCAGCCAGCGACCACCGGAGAAGCCGCACTCGTCTGTTCATCCCATCATCACTCCAGCACCCAATGTTGTTGTGGCGAAGGATACCACTACCCCGTAAAAAACGGGGGCGATCTCCAGGTCACCCCGCCCGATCGCCCGGAAACCCGCCCTCTTCAGGTCGTGCCGCCATTGTCGCGCATCTTGGCCAGTTTCTCAAACAGCTGCCGCTCCTCTTTGCTCAGATTTTGGGGCACCTGAATCTGGACGGTCACGAACATATCGCCATACTGGCCTGGCTGCCGCAGGCGCGGCATCCCCCGCCCCGCCAGGCGAAACCGCTGGCCGGACTGGGTGCCCGGCGGAATCTTGAGCCGCACATCCCCCGCCAGGGTTGGCACGCGCACCTCGCCGCCCAACACGGCCTGGTAAACGTCCAGCTCGATCGTCCGGTACAGGTCGTCGCCCTTGCGCTGGTACAGGGGATGGTCCTGCACCCGGACCACCAGATACAGATCACCCGGCTGCCCGCCGGCATACCCGTTTTGGCCCCGGCCAGCCAGCCGGATGCGCGTCCCGGTCCGAGCGCCGGGCGGGATACGGACCGACAACTGCCTGTTACCGCGGTTGACGACCCGCGTGGTGCCGCGGTAAGCCTCCTCCAGCGTGACCGTGACCTCGTGCTCGACATCCATCCCTTTGATCGGCGGCTTGGGAGGGCGTGACCGGGAGCGGCTGGTCCCGCCAAAGCCGCCCAGCCCGCCGAACAGCATGTCAAAGAAGTCGGAGAACCCGCCACCCTCGCCATAGGTCTCATAGCGGACGTTGCCAAAGCCCGCCTGGCGCATCACGTCTTCCCAGGGCACGCTGCCCTGCCCGCCCATGCGCTGCCATTCCTGGTACTGCCGCCCCAGGCGGTCATACTGGGCGCGTTTGTCGGTATCGCCGAGGACCTCATAGGCCTCGTTGATCTCCTTGAAGCGCTCCTCCGCCCGCTTATCACCGGGGTTGACATCCGGGTGGTACTGACGGGCCAGCTTGCGGTAGGCTTTTTTGATCTCTTTGTCACTGGCGTTACGATTGACGCCCAGAATCTGATAGTAATCCTTATATTCGGCCATAGTCATCATTTCGGCTGCCCACCCGCAGCCGCCTCACCCCCGGGAGATGCCGTCACGACAGCCTCAGCCGTGTTTACCTGTCCCATCGATGGCAGTTGAGAAAATTGTAAACCTTTAGTCGATCCTTGTCAATTTTCTTGCGCCGTTTCTTATAAGACTTTAACGTGGGCCGCCCGCCAGGACCAGCCCAAAAACACAGGTCGGCCTGCTTCGCCGACCCGTGTCTGCCCGGTTGCCGTCCCTGCCGTCTGGACCATCCACGGCGCGGGATCACAACGCCTGCCTCAGTCCCCTGCCGAACCGCTTTCGCTGGCGGCGGGGGCCGCCTCGACTCCGACAGCGCCCGGCGTGGCCGCCTCCACGCCCAGGCTGGCCAGGTCAAAGAGGAAAGGACTGTTGCTGGGCAGTAGCACGATCTGGACGTTGTCGGACAGAGTTTCCACGTAACGCCACTGGATGAGGGCCGGGTTCTGGTCCAGCTGCTCGCGGATCAGGGCCAGGGCCTGAGCGTCGGCCTGGGCGCGGATCAGAATGGCGTCGGCTTCGGCCTCGGCGCGGATGCGGATCGACTCGGCCTCGCCTTTGGCCCGCTCAATGGCCGACAGCCGCTGGCCTTCCGCCTCGTAGACGGCGGCGTCACGCTGACCCTGCGCCTGGACGCGCAGCCGCTCGGCTTCCTGCTGGGCGCGGAGGCGGTCCTGCTCGGCGATCTGTTTCTGCTCAACCGACTGAGCGTACTCCTGGCTGAACTCCACGTCGCGGATCAGGAAGTCGACAACCTGCAAGCCCTCTTCCCCCAGCCGGGTCGACAGCTTGTTCTGGATGCCTTCCCGCAGCGCGCCGCGCTGTGTGCTGTATACTTCCTCCACGCTGTAAAGCGCGATCTCGTCGCGGACGATGCCGCGTATGGTGGGCCGCACCAGCTCTTCGGTGTACCGGTTGCGCCAGTTCTGGTGGATGAGATTCACGTTCTCAGGGCTGATTCGGTAAATCAGCGTGGCCTCGATGCGGACTTCCTGCCCGTCCGCCGTGCGGCTGACCACCGCGTCATCGCCGGAGCGCCGGCCTTCGGTCGGCGAACCGGACATGGTGTATTCGCTGCGCTCGATAGAGTAGATGGTCGCCTCCTGAACGACGGGGACGATAATGTGCACGCCGGGGCCGCGCGGCTCCAGCAACTGACCCCGGAGCGTGTCGAAGATCACGGCCACCTCCTGCGGCTGCACGATGATCACGCCCTGGCTGATCACGCTGAACAGGACACCCACGATCACGCCGACGATGGCCAGCATCACGCCGGAGCGCGGCGAGCGGTTCTGGGAAGCGGCCGCCACCGCCAGCCCAATCCCGGCGACCACCGCCACCCAACCGGCCAGCGCCACAAACCCTAAAATGCTGCTGATACCCATGAAAAAACCTCCTCCTGTTTATTGGTGAGCGAGCTTGGTGAGGGTTAGACCGTACTCCCCAGCATAGTCTCTTGCTTTACCATACGTTTGGCGGCGGCGCTGGTTGCCCGGCGCGCCACCCGGATTATAACATGCCCCCCGGCTTTTCCCCGCCAGAATCCTGAAAGCTGGCTGACATCCGCCCGCAGCAGCGTCAGCGATGGGGGCCGCCAAAATCCTTGACAAGGGGAAACCGGCCCGCTACAATGCGCTCACCAGTTGACTGATGGGCCCGTAGCTCAGTTGGGAGAGCGCCACAATGGCATTGTGGAGGCCAAGGGTTCGAGCCCCTTCGGGTCCACCATAACAGAATCCCCCCTCGCCGCAGGGGGGTTTTGTTTGGCGGCCCAGGGCCGCGATTTCCCCCGCCGGTAATATCCTCCCCGCCCACGGCGTCTATACGGCAGAAGACCGGCTCCCCAGGCCAGCCGCCGGCGGCGCAACCCGGAGAAGATGAGTAACGTATTAACAGGATGAAGGACCTATTTTCAAACGTCCCAAGGTATGCTATCTTTGAGGCAGGTTCGAGCGTCTTTTCTTTATCGTTGGCCAGCCTGATGAGGCGACGGGCGCGGGCGATAAGGAGCGGATAACAACATGGCCGATCACCAGCGCACCCTGATGGACCGGATTCGTGATATACTTGCCCAGCTTGATCGACTTCTTAACCCGCAGTCGCCGCCTGCGCCTGTGCCGGTGCCCGTGCGGAAAGCGCGTCGTCGCTGACGCGATCCACGATAGCCAGCACTTCCGGTCGGTAAGCAGGCGCTTACCGACCGTTTTTTTGTTGGGGGGCGGGGCCGAAACCGTCCCAGACCTCAACCCCAGGAGGGCACAATGGGTATCATTCCCCAGACACCCCTGATGCGGCCATCCCTGTCTGCCTTCTCGCCCGCCGCCGGTCGGCGCTCGCCGTCTGATGGACCACGCCGGAATTATCGCGTCGATAGGATCGTCCAGAGCACATACACCCGCCTGCTTGAAGGAGAGAGTTACCCCCATGACGGACAAATATCACCCCAAGGAGATTGAGCCGAAGTGGCAGGCTCGCTGGGAAGCCGATGGCCTGTATCGGCAGGTGGTTGACTGGGACAAACCCAAACACTACGCCCTGACCATGCTGCCCTACCCCTCCGGCGACCTGCACATCGGCCACTGGTATGCCATGTCGCCGTCGGACGCGCGCGCCCGCTACATGCGCATGAAGGGCTACAACGTGCTGTTCCCCATCGGTTTTGATGCCTTTGGCCTGCCGGCGGAGAACGCCGCCATCCAGCGCAACATCCACCCCAAAAAGTGGACTTACGCCAACATCGAGCGGGAGCGCCGCCAACTGCGCAGCATGGGCACCATGTTTGACATGGCGCGCGAGGCCGTCACCAGCGACCCGGCCTACTACAAATGGACGCAGTGGTTCTTCCTGCAATTCTATAAACACGGCCTGGCTTACCGCGCCGAGGCGGCGGTGGACTTCTGCCCGCACTGCAACACCACCCTGGCCCGGGAGCAGGTCTGGGGGGAGGACCGCCACTGCGAGCGCTGCGGCACGCCGGTCATCAAAAAGGACCTGGCCCAGTGGTTCTTCCGCATCACCCGCTATGCCGATGAACTGCTGGACTTCCACGCGATCGACTGGCCGGAGCGCGTCATGACCATGCAGACCAACTGGATCGGGCTCAGCGAGGGCGCGCAGGTCGTCTTCCGCACTGAGGACAAAGATCCGATCGAAGTCTTCACCACCCGGCCCGATACGCTGTGGGGCGCGACCTTCATGGTGCTGGCCCCGGAGCATCCCCTGGTGGATAAAATCACCACCGCCGGGCAGCGCCCCGCCGTGGAAGCTTACGTGGCCGAGGCGGCGCGTAAGTCCGAGATCGACCGCACCGCCGAGGGCAAGGACAAAACCGGCGTCTTCACCGGGGCCTATGCCATCAACCCGGTTAATGGCGGACGTATCCCCATCTGGATCGCCGACTACGTGCTGATGACCTACGGCAGCGGCGCGATCATGGCCGTGCCCGCCCACGACCAGCGCGACTTCGAGTTCGCCCGCCGGTATGGGCTGGAGGTGCGGGTGGTGATCCAGCCGGAAGGCGCGGCCATGGACGGCGCGACCATGACCGAGGCCTGGCCGCATGAGGGCGTGATGGTTAACAGCGGGTCCTTCGACGGCACGCCAGCCACCGCTGAGAAGGGCCTGGCCAATCCGGCGATCAAAGCCGTGACCGAATGGCTGGAGGCGGAGGGCATCGGCCACTTCGCCGTCAACTACCGCCTGCACGACTGGCTGATCAGCCGCCAGCGTTACTGGGGCGCGCCGATCCCCATCATCTACTGCCCCACCTGCGGCACCGTGCCCGTCCCGGAGGAAGACCTGCCCGTCCTGCTGCCGGATGATGTGGAGTTCATGCCCACCGGCGAGTCGCCGCTGAAGTTCCACGCCGGCTTCCACAACACGACCTGTCCGGGGTGCGGCGGCCCCGCCGAGCGCGAAACCGACACCATGGACACCTTCATGTGCTCGTCGTGGTATCAGTACCGTTACTTAAGCCCTCACTACGACGAGGGGCCGTTCGACCCGGAGGAGGCCGCCTACTGGCTGCCGGTGGACCAGTACACCGGCGGCATCGAACACGCCACCATGCACCTGCTGTACACCCGCTTTTTCACCAAGGCCATGCGCGACTGCGGCATCTTTGAGCCGACCGTGAGGGCTATGAAGCGGCACGGGCGCGACCCGCAGGGCCTGTTCAACGAGCCGATGAGCGCGCTGTTTAACCAGGGCATGATCCTGGGCGAGGACCGCGAAAAGATGAGCAAGTCGCGCGGCAACGTCATCGACCCGGACGACCTGGTGGCCCAGCATGGCGCGGACACGGTGCGCGGCTACCTGATGTTCGCCTTCCGCTGGGATCAGGGCGGCCCCTGGGACAGCCAGGGCATCCAGGGCGTGATCCGCTGGCTGAACGACGTATGGGGGCTGTTCGTCGACACGCCCGCCGTGCCGGGCCAGGCGGGGGAAGCGGATATCGCCGCCCTGCGCCGCCGGGTCCACCAGACCATCAGGCGCGTCACCGCTGGCCTGGAGGGCTTCACCTTCAACACCTCCATCGCCGCGCTGATGGAGCTGAAAAATGCCATGCAGGACGCCCGCCAGACGCCCGTGGTTAACACGGCGGCCTGGGACGAGGCCCGCCATGTCTACCTGCGGCTGATGGCCCCCTTCGCACCCCACATCACGGAAGAGCTGTGGGCGCGGAGCGGCTACCCGTACAGCGTGCACACCCAGCCCTGGCCGGAATATGACGAAGCCGCCGCCGCCGAAGCCATGATCACGCTGGTGGTGCAGGTCAACGGCAAGGTGCGCGACCGCGTCGAGGTGCCCGCCGACATCAGCGAGGACGAGGCCAAAGCCCGGGCGCTGGCCACCGCCGGCGCGCAGCGCCACATGAACGGCAAACAACCCAAGAAGGTGATCTACATCGCCGGGCGGGGCATGGTCAACATCGTCGTGTGACGGTGAGCATGAACGGCGGCGGACCGAGTTCGCCGCCCCTCACTCACCTGCCCGGCAGCGGCGGCTTGGGTGCGCC
>DAOTXK010000151.1:0-3048 GCA_034435395.1 Anaerolineae bacterium
CCTGTTCGCCGGGCGGCTGCTGGGGGAAAAAGGCGTGGGGACGTTCGTGGAGGCGGCGCGGCGGCTGGGGGAAACCGCCCGATTCGTCGTCGTCGGTTATCCGGAGCCGAGCAGCCCGGACGCGGTGCCGCTCGACCAGTTGACGGCGTGGGCGGGCGAGGGACTGATCGAGTGGTGGGGCCGCCGGGAGGACATGCCAGCGGTCTTCGCGCAGTCGCATGTGGTGGTCCTGCCGTCCACCTACGGCGAGGGCGTGCCCAAGGTGCTGATCGAGGCAGCGGCCTGCGGGCGGGCCATCGTGACCACCGACGCCCCCGGCTGCCGGGAGATCGCCCGGCCTGGCGAGAATGGCCTGCTGGTCCCGCCGGGCGACCTGGACGCGCTGGTGGGGGCGATCCGGACGCTAGCCGGGGACGCCGACCTGCGCCGCCGCCTGGGCGAACGCGGCAGGGAGATTGCGGTGGCGGAGTTCTCGCTGGATCGAGTCGTGCGGGAGACGCTGGCCGTGTATGAGAAACTGCTGGGGAAATAGGGCGCGGATAGCTCGGATCGAACACGGATCGGCCCGGATTTATGGGCCGGAACGATTACGAGCCTTTGTGTTCTTTGCGCCCTTTGTGGTTAGATTTCGGTCTCTCCCCCGGCCGCCGTGCCAACGGGTTAACCCGTGTCATCCGTGCGCCGCCAGATGTCGGGCGAAAAACTCGCCCACCCGCCGGTAGTACGCCGCCGGATCGCGCTGGTAGGCGTCGCGGTGGCCCGCGCCGGGGGCGATCCACAGCTCGGCCCGCTCCCCGGCCCGCGCCGCCAGCGAACGGACCGCCCGCTCGGCGACGAACGGGTCGTTCTCCCCGTGGATGAACAGGACCGGGCACCGCACCCGCCCCGCCCACCGGATCGGGTCCGCCCAGGCGAGCCACGTCCGCGCCCGCAGCGAGGCCATCCCCAACATCACCAGGGCGAGGGGCCGCACCAGCCAGGCGGGCAGTCCGCGCGTCCGGCCCAGGCCGACGATGGCATCCGCCAGCACGCGGACCGTCCCATCGGCCACCACGGCAGTGACGCGCGCATCCTGGGCGGCGGCGATCAGGGCGACCCCCGCCCCCATGCTGAAGCCCACCAGCCCGGCCCGGCTGACGCCCTGTTCCGCCTCCAGCCAGTCCAGCGCGCCGAGGACATCCTGATACTCCCGCGCGCCGAAGGTGACATGCGCGCCGCCGCTGGCCGTGGGCGCACGCCCATGCGCCCGGAAGTTAAACAGCAACACGTGGAGTCCGCCCGTCGCCAGCGCCGCCGCCTGCCCGGTGTCGCCGTCCATGCTGCCGTTGTGCCCATGACACACCACGACCGCCCGTCCAGACGGTTGCGGCGGTCGTATCCACCAGCCGCGCAGGGGCGTCCCATCCCGGCTGGGGAAGCTCACCTCGTCGTACTGGAGGCCGTAGTTGCCGGGGGAATCGGGAGGATCGGGCGTCCGGCGGCGCAGCAGGGCCGTGCTGCCCAGCCAGCCGACGACGCCCACGCCGCCGAGGAGGGCCAGGCCAGCCAAAGCCAGGCCGCTTTTGACCGTCCCCTTCAAACTGGCTGCCCCTCACTCATCCCGGTCAGGTGGCACGGGCGCGCGCCCGCCGGAAGGGATCGAGAGCCTGAAAAGCCGCCAGCATGGCCTGTTTTTTCTCCAGCGGGACGCCAATAGCCGTCCCATCGCCATAATCCGAGAGGATGAAGCCGCCATCGGGCGCGGCCCAGTGTTCGAGCAGCAGCGCTGCCTCCTCGCGGATGGCGGCCTCGTCCTGGAAAGGCAGGGTGTGCTGGATGTCGCACAGCGATTCGAAGCACACCTTTCCCCGGTACAACGCACCCACCGCCTCGATGCCCAGCGCGCGCGGCTGCTGCAAGTTGAGGCTGTTCACGCCGATATCGATCAGCTTCCCGATGATGGCATTAACCTTGCCGCAGGAGTGCATCCAGACGTGCCAGCCCTGGGCGTGGATGGCATCGAAGAGGCGCTGGTAGCGGGGCCTGAAAAACTCGTCCCACAACTGGGGGTTGATGAACAGCGCCCGCTGCGTGCCCCAGTCGTCGGTAAAGTGCAGGCCGTGGATGCGCTCACGGAAGCGGCGGCCAATATTCTCGATGAAACCCAGATCAACCTCCACAATGCGGTCGGCCAGATGTTCGATCTTCTCGCGCTCCATCATCAGGTCGAGCAGCGTGTTCTGAAAACCGTGCAGGGCGTGCATCCGCTCGAAAAGCATCATGAAGATGCCGGTGCAGACGTACTTGTCCGCCGAGCCTTCAAAGCGGGCCTCCATGCCGGCATAAAACGCCGGGTCGTCGGGGTCGGGCCAGCGGTAGGTCGCCAGCGCGGACCAGTCCTCCAGGGGATGGCCCTTGACCTGCCCCATGTTGGCCACGTCCGAGCGCGCCCAGATGCAGCCCCACTCATCGACGGTTTGCCGCTGGCGGTGGTCGCCCGTCCCGATCTGGTTCCACTTGACCATGTGCACGTCGCTGAGGCCCAACGACTCGAAGCGGACCGGCAGCCGGTCCGGCCCCTCAAATTCCAGCGCCCGCCGCACCACTTCGTAGGATGTCTGTGCCATGTCGTATCCTCCCGTCACCGCCCCCACCGCCCCGCTCACCGGGCAAAGGCGCGGAAGGGGTTGTCCCGCGTTAGCTGCCGGATGGTCGCGTCGTCCACGCCGCTGACCCGCAGTTTGGGCAGGAACACCTCGCTGAGGTAGGTGAACGGCTTCGGGACGCCGCCGCCGGGTTGGGCCGGATCGTACCAGCCCCGGTCGTGGCTGAGCATCAGGTGATCGCCCAGACCGGCATCCAGCACGCGCCGGATCAGATCGAGCGCCCGCCCGTCGTCCAGCCCGTCGCTGCCGATGGCGTCATACTCGATCCAGCAGCCGCGCCGGGCCATCTCCAGGTGCAGGTCGAAGTTCTCTTCCGCCTGGGTATGAATCCAGATGAACCGCTCCGGCGTATAACCCGCCGCCGTGATGATATCCAGCTGATCGCGCACCACGCGGCCCCTGA
>DAOTXK010000152.1:0-5630 GCA_034435395.1 Anaerolineae bacterium
CCATGAAGGGGAAGTACTTCCACACCGTGACCATGATGACGGTCGGCATGGCCGTGGCGATCGTGGAGAACCAGGTGTTGGGTATCGGCAGCCGGTACATACGAATGGCATGGTAAATGATCCCCACGCTGTCGCTGAGCATAAAACGCCAGATGATGGCGGCCACCGTGAGCGGCAGCACGTAGCTGAACAGGATGAAACCGCGAAAGATGTTCCGCCCGGTGAACTTCTGGTGCAGCAGCAGCGCGATCGCCAGGCCCAGGACCAGCTGAAGCGGAACCGTCCCGAAGGTGAAAACCAGATCGACCCGCAGCGCTTCCCAAAACTGGCTGGAAGACAGCACATTCTCGAAGTTGGCCAGCCCCACCCACACGCCTTCCAGGTCAAACAGCGAGCGTTGCTGGAAAGCCAGGGTGATGGCGCTGATGATCGGGTAGGTGCCCAACAGCAGCAGCACGATGAAGCCGGGCAGGAATAACACCATCGCCATGATCAGGTCGTTGCGCTGTACCGCGCCGCCGTTGACCAGCGTGATGCCCAGGCGGCTCGCCAGGCTCTTCCGGGGCGGTTGCCGCTGCAGGACGGAGGGGGCAATACTTCCGCTCATCTTGTTCTCCTCAAATGCTGGCCCGCCAGCTACGGTGACCGCTCAACCGAGGCCCCCGCCCAGGCGCGGGGATGATGTTGATCGCGCTTGCGCGCCAACGCCCGCCTGGCCGCGGCAGCGATGTGGGGCGCGGTAAGCTGGTGCTTCTCCGCCAGATCGTCATTGGGGGCGGACTCGCTGTACTCGTCGCGGATGCCGATCCGTTCCATCGGGCAGGGGTAACTCTCGACCAGGGCTTCGGCCACCGCGCCACCGAACCCGCCCAGGATGTTGTGGTTCTCGATGGTCACAACCGCCCCGATCTGGCGGCCCAGCTGGGCGATCAGCCCGGCATCCAGCGGCTTGACCGTGGGCATGTTGATCACGGCGGCGCTGATGCCTTCCTGGCCGAGCAGCTCCGCCGCCTCGAGGGCGTAGGGCAGCAGCAGGCCAGAGTTGACCAAGGCCACGTCGCTCCCGTCGCGCAGGATCGTCCCCTTGCCGAACGTAAAGGTGTAGGTTTCGTCAAAGACGACCGGCCATTCGTCGCGCCCGATGCGGAGGTAAATGGGGCCGTCAAATGCCACGGCGAAGTGCAGCGCGGCCCGGACCTCGTGCACGTCAGCGGTGTCGATCACCGTCATGTTGGGCATGGCCCGCATGGAAGCGGTGTCTTCCAGCGTTTGCTGGCTGACGCCCTGCCGTCCGGTGAAGATGCCCGCGTAAGCGCCGACGATCACCACCTTGTTGTAGGAATAATCCACGCACATGGAAATCTGGTCGGCGGCCCGTTTGCTGGCGAAGCGGGCGAAGGTCAGCGCCACCGGGATCAGGCCCATGGTGGAGAGGCCCGCCGCGATGCCGATCATGTTCTGTTCGGCGATGCCGACTTCGATGGTGCGCTCCGGGTACCGGGCGCGGAAGTAGATCGACTTGACCGAGTTCACCAGGTCAGCGTTGACCACCACCAGGTTGTCGTGCAGGCCGCCAAGCTCCAGCAGCGTCTGGCCCAGCGCCTCCCGCAGGGATGCTTTTGGCCACTCCATCGCCTACCCTCCCAGTTCCTTCAGCCGGGCGGCGACTTCCCGCCGGGCCTGCGCCAGTTGCTCGCCCGCCAGCACGCCCCCATGCCATTCGGGCCGGTTCTCCATGAAGGAGATGCCCTTACCTTTCACCGTGCGGGCCACGATCACCGTGGGCTGGCCCTTGACTTCCCGCGCCTCCTGGTAGGCGGCCAGCAACGCCGGGATGTCGTGCCCCGGAAGGTCGATCACGTGCCAGCCGAAGGCCGTCCACTTGTCGGCGTATGGCTCCAGGCTGGGCATCACTTCCAGCGTGATCCCGCCCTGCAAGCCGTTCCAGTCCACGATGGCCAGCAGGTTGTCCAGTTTGAACTTGGCGGCGGACATGGCCGCCTCCCACACGTTACCCTCCTCGGTTTCGCCGTCGCCGAGCAGGCAGTAAGCGCGGATATCCCGGCCCTGCATCTTGGCGGCGATGGCCACACCCGCGGCGAAAGATAACCCCTGCCCCAGCGAGCCAGTGGACAGCTCGACGCCGGGCGTCAGGCGGCAGTCGGGGTGCCCTTGCAGGCGAGACCCCAGCGACTCGAAGGTGAACAGCTCCTCCCTGGGGAAAAATCCTCGCCGCGAAAGTACCGCGTACAGGCCGAGCGCGCCGTGCCCCTTGGAGAGCACAAACCGATCGCGGCCCTCCCACCTGGGGCGCTCAGGATCAAGACGCATTTCTTTGAAGTAGAGCGTGACCAGGATTTCCACAATCGAGAGCGATGGGCCGGAGTGACCGGAGCCAACCGCTCCCAGCGTTTCGACGATGTCCGATCGCGCTTCCGCACAGATCAACTCCAACTGGCGGAGTTCTTCGGCGTCCACGGCAACGCCGCTGGTGACTGCTGATGCCATGACGTGCTCCTCGTTGATTTATACCTGAAGCCAGTGATCTTCCGACTGCCAGTGCGCAAACGTTTGCGGGCCTTTGCGGTAAACCTCATCCGGCTCAAGCTGTTTGATGATCGCCAGGGCGGCGCAGGCGTCGGCGAGGCTGGGGCTGACCGGTTTCCGCCCGCGCACCGCTTCGGCGAAGGTTTGCAGCTCGCCAGCGTATCCGCCCAGGAACAGGCTGTTGTTCTCGTCGTTAGGGATGGAGAAGCCCGGCTCCCAGACCTGGACCGCGCCATCGGGCAGGTAGTGCTCCAGGCGTAGCAGGTTCTCGGCGGTGGCAAACTGCCCATCCCCCGTGATCGTGATCTGCTCGTTGGCCCGCGTCCAGTGATGCTGGTCGGAGAGGAACAGCGTGCCCACCGCGCCGGAGGCGAACCGCATCAGGATGGCATAGCTGAGATGCGTCCCCTCGCGCGCGTACTTCTGATGGCCAATCTCGACCACCTCGCCCATCAGGAAACGTAGCAGGTCGATGAAATGGATGCCCATATCCAGCAGCAAGGCGAAGCCGTTGCCGTTCTTCCAGCCGACAGTGAAGCGGGCCTGGGCGGCGCTCACCGGGCCGAAAGTGGGCGAATCGATCGTGTCTTTCAACCGTCGATAGATCGGCGCGTGCCGTTTCATCATGCCCACCATAACCGGCACGCCGGCAGCCTGGCTGCTGGCCTGCAATTGTTCCGCCTCGGCCAGGGTCATGGCCGGGGGTTTTTCCACGAAGACCGGCAGTCCGTGGGCGATGGCGTCGCCCGTCAGTGCCGCGTGCGTCTGGGGGCCGGTGCAGATCAACACGGCGTCCAGCGATTCCGCCGCCAGCATCGACCGGTGATCGGTGTAGACACGCTCCGCGCCGAACCAGCGGGCGTTGCGGTGCGCTCTGGCCTCGTCCAGGTCGCAGACGGCGACCAGGCGCATCCGGGCCAGATGCAGGCAGGGATAGAGTATTTTGGTGGCATGCCGCCCACAGCCGATAAAACCCACCCGTAGTTCGTCCACCAGGGGCCTCGCCTTCCCGCCTAATCCATGTGCACGCCGCCGTTGGCGGTGATGATCTCGCCGACCAGATACCCCCCGCCCGGCCCGCACAGGAAGGCCACGATCTCGCCCATCTCTTCCGGCGTGCCCAGGCGGTGCAGGGGTATCTGCTCCAGCAGGAATTGCAGCCGCTCCGGGGTGATGTTTTGCGCGGCATGCTCGGTGGCGATGTAACCGGGAGCCACGGCGTTGACCAGCACGCCGCGCGGGGCCGCCCAGCGCGCCAGCGCCCGCGTGAAGCTCATGATGCCGCCCTTGGCCGCCGAGTAGTCCACATCGCCGCTCAGGCCGCCGCGCTGCCCGGAGATCGAGGCGATGTTGATGATGTGGCCGGACTTCCGCTCCAGCATCCCCGGCAGGACGGCCTGGCTGCACAGGAAGTATGCCTTCAGGTTCAGGTTGAGCACCCAGTCCCAGTCCTGGGAACTGATCTCCAGAATGGGCCGCAGGGGATTATGACCGGCGTTATTAACCAGGATGTCGATCGGGCCGAGCGCCCCTTCGACTTCTTTGACCAGGCGTTGGACGGCTGTTTCATCAGCGACATCGGCCTGCACGATGTGCGCCCGCCGACCCAGGGCGCGGATGCGCGCCGCCACTGCCTCGGCCTGCCGCTGGCTGCGCACGTAGTTCACGGCGATGTCCGCGCCGTATTCGGCCAGCACGGTGGCGATCCCTGCGCCGATGCCCCGCGATGCGCCGGTCACCAGCGCCACTTTGCCCGTCAGATCGATCATTCGTCCACCTCAGGGGTAGTCAGCACAACCTTCAGGTTATCCGCCTGGCTTCTGGCGAGTCGGGCGAAGACTTCCGCCCCCTCCGCCATCGGATAGATATCCGTGACCAGGCGGGCCGGATCAACCAGACCTTCGGCCAGCAGACGGCACGCCTCGCCAAAATCATCGGGCGCGTAGTTGAAGGTGCCCCGTATCTGAATCTCGCGGGCCACCACCCAGGCCAGGTTGATCGGCACCGTCTGCCAGCCGCCGACGGCGATCACGGTCCCGGACTTACGCACCACGTCGAGCGCCTGCTGGAAGGTGGCGGCGATGCCAACGGCGTCAAAGGCCAGGTCAACCTCCCCCTCCGGCGAGCCGACCGCCCTGCCGAGCCGCTCCCGCCAGCCGTCCGCCCGGGGATCAAGCGCCACCGCGCCCCAGTCGCGGGCCAGGGCCAGCCGTTTTTCGATCAGGTCGGTCACGACAACCTGGCGGGCGCCAGCTCGCGTGACGGCGACCAGTATCAGCAGGCCGATGGGGCCACCCCCCGCGATCAGGACCGATCGGCCGGTCAGATCGCCCGCCTGCCGGGCGGCGTGCAGGGCCACCGCGAACGGCTCCGTCAGCGTGCCATGCACGAAGCTGAGCGACTCCGGCAGCGGCAGCAGGTTGCTCACCGGCACGGCGATGCGTTCGGCCATTGCGCCGTTCAGGGTGGCCCCATACAGACGGCGGTTGCGGCACAGGTTGCCCTGGCCGCTCTGGCAGTAGTCACAGGTGCCGCAGTACAGGAACGGCTGGACGATGACCCGCCTCCCCAGCCAGTTATCCGGCACGCCCGGCCCCAGGGCGATCACTTCGCCGGTCGCCTCGTGGCCCATGACCATCGGCGGCGTGCGGCGGCCGCTCTCGCCGGTGTAGCCGTGCACGTCCGAGCCGCAGATGCCGACGGCGCGCACGCCGATGACGGCCTGGCCAGGTTCAGGCGGTTGTTCGGGCCAGTCCTCCCAGCGCAGCTGGTGAGGGCCGTGATAAACCAGCGCTTTCATCATTTATCCCTCGGCGATCAACTGGGGCAGGCCGCGCACAGCCAGCCCTGCTTCGCCGGCAAACCGCGCCAGGTGGGCGGCGCTCAGCGGCGAGTCGGTGATCACCAGCTCGGCTCCGACACGCCTGGCTTCCGCCAGACGCTGCCGGGCCAACCCCTCCGCCAGGCGGGGGTAGGTGCGCCACAGGCCGTCATCCGCGCCGCTGCTTTTGCTGAGGGCGCGCTGCCAGACCGAATAACAGCGGGCCATGCCCATCGCCTCGACCACCTGTCGAGGCGCGTCG
>DAOTXK010000153.1:0-5927 GCA_034435395.1 Anaerolineae bacterium
GGTGATGACGATCAGCGCGTCGTCCTCCTGGGCACGCTGGAGCACGATCCGGGTGTATTCGAAGAAGCTGCCGGGCACGATGCGGATGTCCTGGATGGCGTCGTAGGGGTAGCACCAGGTATCGAAGGTGGTCTCCCATCGGAACAGGTTCTTGCGGGTGCGGAACTGGGGGAACTGAAGCAGGTGGCGGTCGGTCACCAGCACCAGACCGGTAAAATCCGGGTCCCACCAATAGGCGTAGATCGGCTCGCGCGGCGCGAGGGCCTGCCGGACCAGTGCCCGGTGTTCGGCTTCGCGCCCCCGCAGGCTGAGCCGGGCCTGCGGGTCAGCGTAGACGCTTTCCAACGAAATTGGGTTCAGGTCAGGTGTTTCTTCCGGCATGGGAGATCGCTCCGGCAGATTTTCCTGGCGGCGGCGTCCGCTGCCGACGCGGCTAACGCGGCTGACGCGGCTGACGCGGCTGACGCATAGGTTATAGCACGGTTTGCGCGGGAAGGCATCCCACCCGGCCAACAAGACAGCGGCCCGGCGGGAGCCGCTGTGGAACCAGCCACTGTCGCCGCCGCGCTACGGCAGTTCGAAGATACATTCCCCTGCCGCCGCGTCGCAGGTCGTCAGCAACGCGCCGCGATACAACACGTCGAAGGTTCCCTCGGTCCAAAAAACTTCCCCTGGCTGGAGGGAGACCCAGGAGTGGCGGACCCCGCAGGCGGGCGGCGGTGGCTGCGGCGAGACGCCGTACCGCCAGACCTGCAAGCAGTCGCCCGGCGGGAAGTACCCCAGCGAGGCGGTCACGGAGGGTGTGTTCCAACGAAGAGACTGAAGCCGCGCCGCCCCGTTGGTCAGGGTCAGGCCGAAGAGGTCCAGGTGTTGACCGGCGATGTTGATCAGCGTCAGGCTGTACCGGTCATAGTTCAGGCGGACCTTGGTGGTGACCGGCTGGACAGCCGCGCCGCCGAATCCGCCCGGAATGGGGGCCGCCGCCACATAAAACGAGCAGTCGCCGCTGGAACTGCCGCAGTCAGCCAGGAGGTGCCCGCTGTGGCTCAGGACAAACAGGCGGTTTGGCTGGCCGCGCGTCCCGTCGTACCAGAACGCCTCGTCAGCGGCGACCTCACGCAGCACGACCAGGCCCGCGCATCCCTCCGGAGCCTCGAAGGCGGTCCCCGCCGCCTGGACCACGTAGCAGGTATCCGGCCCGGCGTAGCGGACGCCGTCGAAGGCTTCCGAAAAGGCCATCACCTGGGGAAGCGCCCCTGGGACGAGGGCGAAAATCTGAAAGTCGGACAGGTAGAGCGCCGCCTCAGCCTCCACGCGCAGCACCAGCGACCGGGGTCCGGCCATCAATGCCACGTCCGCCCCGCCCACCGGCTCATCCGGCGCGGCTGACGACGCCAGGACGGTGGGGGCTTCCGGCGTCGGCGTCAGGGCGGCCAGGGCGCGAACATAGGCCGGCAGCGGAAAGATGTCCTGATGTACGTCCACCTCGCTGGCCACAGTCTGTTCCCCGTCGGTGTACTCCACATAAAACGTATCACCGCTGACCGCCGGCATGGGCAGGGTGGCCTGCCAGGGCTGCCAGTCGGTGAGGGGCGTCCGATCGGTATCCAGCAGGCGCACCTCAGTGACGTTCACCAGATAACTATCACCCCGCGCGCCCCAGTAAGTCTCCCGGGTCAGGTACAACGTCCGGCCATCGGGATGGATCAGCGCCGGGAATACGTTGGGACGCCCGCCCAACACGGCCACAAACAGCGTGCCGTAGGTGTACGGCAGGGCCACCACGCCCACCTCGCGGTAGTTGGGATTGGTGGCGGCGCGGCGGTGAATGTCCGAATGTTTCCACCAGTCGATGCCTTCCTCAACCGTGTGCTGGGCGACGCTGATCTCCTCCAGATTGAGGCGGGCCGGGATGTCATAATACGGCCAGTTGTACGGGTCCCAGCGGGCGCGCTGGCGGGGGCGTTCGCCGGTGATGCCGTCGTGGATATTGGGCGGGATGTCGTCCTGCGCCAGCAGGTAACGCGCCTGGAGCATGGCCAGCGCCTCCAGGGTGGGGTTGGGGCGGAAGGGAGCCAGATTCTCTTCCAGCCGCCACAAGTTAAGCGCGGCCAGCATGTCGAAGGCGGTCGGCTGCGCCGGACCCTGGGCGGCGACCCCGGCCAGCAGCCCCAACAGCGCGATCAGCACGACCCCAGCCGAGAGTAGAAAAAAACCGCTGCGATGTGTCATGGCTGTGATGTCTCTTCCCGTCCCTGTGGACGAAAATTTCTTTCAACTTCAACCGAAACTGCGGCGAGGTTCAGCACGGTGTCTTTCGGTGAATTTTTGGCTTGAACCACAGAGGCCACCAAGTTCACGAAGGTTTCCTATGAGATTTATAGATTTTGGGCGCGCCTGGCGGTTCAAAGCGACATTTCCACCGGAAAGGATACACTACCTGAGCTCCGACTTACGACCCGCTCAAGGCGCGCACCTGGGCGGCGATGTCATCCGCCCGGACCAGCGCTTCACCCACCAGCACGGCGTGCGCGCCCATCTCCCCCATCATCTGGACATCCTCGGCGGTGAAAATGCCGCTTTCCGCCACCAGCGTCACCCCGTCCGGGACCAGGGCGGCCAGCCGCGCCGTCGTCTCCAGGCTGACCTGGAAGGTCTTCAGGTCACGGTTGTTGATGCCCAGCAGACGCGGTTCAAGGGCCAGGGCGCGCTCCAGTTCCACTTCGTTGTGGACCTCGACCAGCGCCGCCATGCCCAGCGCCGTGATCAGAGCGTGCAGGCTGGCCAGCGGCCCATCGGCCAGCGCGGCCACGATCAACAGCACCGCGTCCGCGCCCGCCACCCGCGCCTCGTAAACCTGGTAGGGGTCGATGACAAAATCCTTG
This sequence comes from Anaerolineae bacterium, assembly GCA_034435395.1. Classification (GTDB taxonomy): domain Bacteria; phylum Chloroflexota; class Anaerolineae; order Aggregatilineales; family Ch27; genus DAOTXK01. The sequence continues at coordinate 2,886 of DAOTXK010000153.1, forward strand.
CGCAGCACGGGGACCGACACCGCCGCGCGGACGGCCCGCAGATCGTCCAGATGCCCGCCAAAAAAGCGCTCGTCCGTCAGCACGGAGATGGCCGCCGCCCCATTCCTGACAAAGGTCCGCGCCAGACGAGCCGGGTGGAACGGCTCGATCAGCACACCCCTGGAGGGCGAGGCGTGTTTGACTTCCGCGATCAGGGCGACCCGGTCGCCTCCCTTACGGAACAGACCCCGCCGGGGGCGCAGCGCGGCGATCATGCCCCGCGCCGGGCGGGCCGTGGCCGCCGCTTCGATCAGCCCGGCCAGGGGGACGGCTCGCTTGCGCGCCGCCACTTCCTCAGCGGTGTTCGCCAAAATCTGGTCCAGGATGGTGTCTGTCTGGCGATAGAGGCTGCTCATGCGGCGAATTTCTGCGTGTAGGCGATGAACTCATCCAGGATGTGAAGGGCCGCGCCGCTGCCGATGACTTCGCGGGCCAGGGCGATCCCGCTGGGGAGATCATCGACCAACCCGCCAGCGAGCAGCGCTGCCCCGGCGTTGAGCACCACCACGTCCTGCTTGGGGCCGTCCGCCTCGCCGCTGAGCACGCCGCGCAGGATGGCCGCGTTGGTCGGCGGGTCGCCGCCCAGCAGGTCGGAGATATGCGCGCCCTGGAAGCCGAGCTCCAGCGGGTCCAGGTCGTAGGTGGTCACCTGGCCGCCGACGAGGTGGCTGACGCGGTTGGGGCCGGTGGTGGTCAGCTCGTCCACGCCGCCGTAGCCACTGACGACCAGGGCCGACGTGGACCCCAGGTCGCCCAGGACGTGCGCCAGCAGGTCGGTCAGGTCCGGCGCGAAGACGCCCATCAACTGCCGCTGCGCGCCGGCCGGGTTGGTCAGCGGGCCGAGGATGTTGAAGATGGTGCGGACCGCGATCTGGCGTCGTGGGCCGATGGCGTACCTCATGGCCGGGTGGAGTTTGACGGCGAACAGGAAACCGATCCCCACTTTGTCGATGCACTCCCCCACCTGTTCCGGCGTCAGGTCCAGGTTGACACCCAGGGCGGCCAGCACGTCGGCGCTGCCACACTGGCTGGTGGCGGCGCGGTTGCCGTGTTTGGCCACCGGGATGCCGGCGGCAGCGGCCACAAAGGCCACCGTCGTGCTGATGTTAAAAGTGCCGGACTTGTCGCCGCCGGTGCCGCAGGTATCCAGCAGGTCGCCGTCGACCGTGGTGGGGATGGGGGTGGCGTTGGCGCGCATGGCGCGGGCGCTGCCGGTGATCTCGGCCTGCGTCTCGCCCTTCATGCGCAGGCCCATCAGGTAGGCGCCGATCTGGGATTCGCTGGCTCCCCCCGCCATGATCTGATTCATCACGGCCTCGGCTTCTTCCACCTGCAAATGCCCAAAGCGGCTGATGATATCAATGGCGCGGGCGATATCGATCTGCATGGTCTTCTCTCCTGGCAGTGACGGTCTTCCTGGCCGGTTTCGGACCGGCGGTCAAGAAGCGGCAGGGCTTGGCCCGTGTCGCTCGCTCAGCAGGGCCTGCGCTTCCTCCCATGAGGAGGCCAGCACGATCCGGTCGGTGAGCCGCCCATCCCCGCCGTAGGTCTTACGAAAGGCTTTGTAGAGCGCCTGGATCAGACGGCCCGCCCGCACCAGGACGATAACCGTGATGAGGTCCAGGCGGGCGTCACGGCGGTCGGCAATAGCGGCGGCGTATTCGATGATCTGATCCGGCACATAGTCGCTGTCCTGGAAGTCGATCACCAGCCCCAGTGGCCGAGGCACGCCGTCCCTCATGCGGGCAATGGTGGTGCCGATGGCCTTCAGATCGTCGACGGTCCACCGCCCCTCAAATTCCAGGCGAATAACCGTGCGCTCGCGGTTGTGCCACGCCGCCGTCACGCCCATGTCGCCTCCCTCCAGCGGAGCCGGACGCCGTGCCGGAAGGGGATCACCAACCGGCCCGCCACGGGCATGAACAGGTATCCCGGACCGCCAGGGGGGTGGTTCGCCAGAAAACGGTGCTCATGAAGTTTTGTCCCTCCGATTAGGGCCTGACCTGCAATAGGCCGACGGGGATGAGGCGGACTCGTGCGAGAATCGACCGTTCGGCATCTTCTATGGGTCCTACAACCGTCCCTCCAGGAAGTTTTGCAGCAGGCGCGGGCCAAAGCGGGTCAGGATGCTCTCCGGATGAAACTGCACGCCGATCACCGGGTATGCCTTGTGCCGCAGCGCCATGATCTCGCCCTGGTCGGTGAAGGCGGTCGCTTCCAGGGCGTCCGGCAACGGCTCCTCCACGATCAGGCTGTGGTAGCGTGTGGCCTCGAAGGGGCTGGGCACGCCGGTGAACAGCGGTGAGTCGCGGTGATAGATCAGACTCGTCTTGCCGTGCATCAGGCGTGGCGCGCGGACCACCTTTCCCCCGTAGACCTGCCCGATGCACTGGTGGCCCAGGCACACTCCCAGGACCGGTGTTGTTGGACCCAGTTCACGGATTGTCTCCAGCGACACCCCGCCATCGTCGGGATCGCCCGGCCCCGGCGAAATGACGATGCGTGACGGCTGCATGGCTTTAATCTGGTCCAGCGTGATCTGGTCGTTGCGCACGACGCACAGGTCCGCGCCCAGTTCGCCCATCAGTTGAACAAGGTTGTAGGTGAAGCTGTCGTAATTATCGATGACGAGGATCATCGCTCCTGTTCTCCCTTTGGATGTGGCGGATATGTCTATCTTATCGCACCGGCAGGCGGATCACTCAGGCAGTTTACCCAGAATGCCTGAGGCACTTTGGTTGAGGAGAAAACGGGCGAAAGCCGCCAGAATCGCTATGATTGTGCTTGTGCCGGTGTCCGTCGCCGGCCGCTGCCAGATGGGTTTTGACGCCAATACTGACCTCCGGGAGAGCGTTTCCGATGGCTTTTTTACCGTCTGCAACTCGTTTTGCCCAAATTGTCCCCGACCGTGAAACTGTCCACCGCCTATTTCAGCAGGGCGATCTGGTACCGGTCTTCCGCACACTGCTGGCCGATCTGGAGACGCCCGTCTCGGTCTATCTC
>DAOTXK010000154.1:0-14831 GCA_034435395.1 Anaerolineae bacterium
GTTTCGACCTCTGGCAGCGTCGCTAGAAAGGCCTGTACTTCACGTGGATCAGACATGGCTCATTGTTGCCAAGGCAATAAGCCCGCTTGCCGATGATGATCGGTCATGTTAGCATTGCGCACCATGAGCGCGAGATTGCTTGCTCCCTCTATTTTACTTGTTTTGCTCGTCTTTGCTGCCTGCACGCCGGAGCCAGCGGACAATACCATGCGTATTGTCGTGGTGGCTGACGGACGGCAGCGGGTATTTGCCTACGATCAGCCAGCCCCCGTCATACAGTTCCTGGAGCAGATCGGCATTACGCTCGGCGAATTGGATCGGGTGAATCCGCCGGAGTTCACGCAGATACGTGATGGGATGACCATCACGGTGGTGCGGGTGGAAGAAACCGTCGATTGTGAGGAGCATACGATTCCTTTCCAACACAGCAGAGTCCCCATTGAGGGCCTGGCTCCCGGCGAGGAGCGCCTGGCCCAGCCGGGTGTTAACGGCATCGAGCAGCGGTGTTATCGGACAACGATCGAAGACGGACAGGTCCGCCAGCGGGTGGAGATTCCGCCGCCGGTGCTGCTCCAGGCTCCACAGGATGAGATCATCTGGGTGGGTGTGGATACCAGCAATCTGGAAACCGTCCCTATAGTGGGAACGCTCGCGTACATCTCAAACGGGAACGCCTGGATCATGCGGGGCAGCAACGCCACCAAGCGGCCATTAACCAGCAGCGGTCGGCTGGATGGCCGGGTCTTTGAGTTGTCGGCCAATGGCAACCAACTGCTGTACACCGAGCGATACGATGAGGGGGAAGAAGGAAGTGACGTTTACTTCAACACGTTATGGGTCATCTTGGACACCAGGGCGAGCGAGCCTGTCCCGAATGAGCTGAATCTCCTCCACAACATTCTGTACGCGGAATGGGTGCCTGGCCAGCCGTACACATTCAGCTACTCGGCGGGCGAGGCCAGGGATACCGCCGGACCAGGCTGGCAGGCTTTTAACGATCTGTGGATGATCCGCGTCGATGAAACCAACGCCAGGCTTCTGGCTCCGCGAAACTTGGTCGAGGCATCCGCTGGCGGGGTCTACGGCTGGTGGGGGACGCAATTTCGTTGGGCGCCGGACGGGTCAGCCCTGGCCTGGGCGCGGGCCGATAGCGTGGGCCTGGTTGATCTGGAGACGGGTGAATTTCGACCCTTGCTAGAGTTTCCGGTCTATCTGACCTATCAGGATTGGGTCTGGCAGCCGTCGCTCTCGTGGTCGCCTGACACCAAACAACTGATGACCACCGTCCATGGGCCCCCATTTGGGACCGAGCCACCTGAGAGCAGCCCGGTGTTTGATGTGGCGGTGGCCGCCGTCGATGGCAGCTTCCAAACAACTGTCGTGGAACGCACAGGCATGTGGGCCGAACCCCAGTTTTCGCCGTTTGTCCGCCAGGAAAGTGAATTTCCTCAGGGATATATCGCCTATCTCCAGGCTCGCCACCCCCTCAACAGTCGCAACGATGAGTACGACCTGTATGTGGCGGACCGCGACGGCAGCAACGCCCGTCTGGTGTTCCCTGGCGCAGGACAGCCGGGCATTTCTTCGCCAGGAATAGCCTGGAGTCCAGATGGCCGGCAGGTCGGGCTGATCTATCAGGGTAATCTATGGGTCGTTGATGTGAGCAGCGGGCGCGCCCAGCAGCTTACGGTGGATGGCGGCGCATCCTCACCCCGATGGGTCTCATGATCGACAGACGCTTCTGGCCTTTTATCCTGCTGATCCTGACGCTGGGCAGCCTGGCCAGCCTGGGGGTGACCCTGGCGCGGCACGCCGTTGAGGTGAGGGGGTGGGAAATCGCCACGGCCCCTGATGCGGTGCTGCCGTTTCGTCTTCCTCTGGCCGGGGTCAACGTGGAATTGACGCAGTACGGCGAGTCGGAGCTGGCGGCTCACCTGGATCGTATGGTTGACCTGGGCATCGTGTGGGTGCGCCAGACATTCTCCTGGGCGGATATCGAGCCAGAGCGCGCTGATTTTTATTGGCAGCGCTGGGATGCTGTGGTGGAGGCGGTCACCGCGCGGCAGAGTTTGAATCTCGTCGCCGTGCTCAACTTTTCGCCGCCCTGGGCGCGCGATCCGCTGTCCCCTGACCACCCATCGGCTCCCCCGGCGGACAATGCCGACTTCGCCCGCTTCGCCCGCCTGTTCGCCGAGCGCTACGGCTCCTCCATCGACTACTATCAGATTTGGGACGAGCCTAACCTGACCGACGCCTGGGGCGGGCTTGAACCGAAGGCGGCGGATTACCTCGCCCTGCTCCAGGCCGGATATGTGGCTATCCATGAAGCCGATCCCGAGGCCACCGTCATCACCGCTGGCTTGGCTCCCACGACGGAGACCGGGCCGAGGAACTACAGTGAGGTGCTTTTCCTGCGGGCGCTCTACGAGAACGGTGGCCGCGACTATTTTGATGCAGTGGCTGGCAAGCCATACGGGTTTGATACAGGGCCGGATGATCGCCGCGTTGATGACTCGGTGCTGAATTTCTCGCGCCTGATCTTGCTGCGCGAGGAGATGGTCCGCCAGGGAGACGCGCAGAAAGCCCTGTGGGCGAGTAACTTCGGCTGGAATGCGCTGCCGGAGGGATGGGAAGGGAGACCGTCGATCTGGGGGTCCGTCAGTCCAGAGGCCAAGCTGGCGAACATTCAAGAGGCTTACGCACGCGCCGAGCGGGAGTGGCCGTGGGCGGGCGGGTTTATTGTGCAACATTGGCAGCCAGATGCGCCGCCGGATGACCCGGTCTGGGGATTTGCCCTGATCCAGCATGGTGGACAACCGACCGACCTCTCCCCTGCTCTATTCGCTAATCCAGGACCAGGGGCATCGGCGGCTCCACCTGGGCGATACCATCCTACGTCGCCATTCGCAACATATGCTGGTGAATGGCAGTTCAGCGCGCTGGGCGCGGATTTCGGCCAGCGGGGTGACAGCGAGGCGACCTTCACGTTTGCAGGGACGGAGTTTGCGCTGGAGGTGCGGCGGGATAATTATCGCGCTTATTTGTACGTCACCATTGATGGTGACCATGCTAACGCGCTGCCCGTGGACAACCTCGGTCAGAGTTATCTGGTCCTCACGTCGGACGACCTGGAGCCACATACGGAGGTTATCCCGGTGGCCCGTGGTCTTTCGCCGGGGATACATACCCTCCATATGCGAGCGGACCGGGGATGGGACCAGTGGGCGCTAGGGGCCTTCCGGGTCGCGGTGCTGCCGTCGACGGGGGGATATGTTGGGGCGGCCTGGGCATCAGGGGCGCTGTTGGTTGTCTCGCTCAGCCTGTGGGTGATCATGGCCCGCCGACGGTCTTGGCCTGCGGCAGCGGCTGCCTGGCTCCAGGCCCGGCGACGGCTGGGGAAAGTGACTGAATTCGTGGTGGGGGCGTTGGCCTCAGTGTTGCTGATGGTCGGGATGCTACTGACATGGCAGGGCGGCCCGGCAGCCCTGGTGCGGCGTGATTCACCTGGCTTGTTGTTAGGCCTTGTGACCGCCGGGGTGCTGTATTTTTCGCCATCTTTCCTGCTCACGATCGTAGCGGCAGCGGTCTTGGCGTTTGTGGTGTACCAGCGTTTGGAGATTGGGCTGTTGCTTACGCTGTTCTGGGCACCTTTTTTCCTTTTTCCGGTGGAGTTGTATCAGTATGCTGTTCCCATGACGGAGGTGTGCGTGTGTTTGACGGCGTCCGCGTGGGTGTTGCGGGCGCTGGTGGACTGGGCGCGGGCGAGGCAGGGTGGCGCTGCGGGTCGTCAGGGTTTGGTCGGGCTTGTGGCTGGTTGTCTGGCGCGCTGGAATGCGCTGGACTGGGAGATGTTGTTTTTGTTCGGGCTGGCGTCGCTGGCGTTGTTGTGGTCGCCTCACCAGAGGGAGGCGCTGCGCGAGTGGCGGACCCTGGTTTTTGAGCCGTTGATGTTCTATGCGGTGCTGCGGTCGGTGGTAAGGGAGTTGGCGTTGGTGCGGCGGCTGGTTTTGGCCTTTGTCCTATCTGGCGTGGCGGTGGCGGTGGTGAGCCTGGTTTTGTACGCTTTCGGTCGTGGGGTGATCGGCGTTGGAGAGGGTGCGGTTCGGCTGGCGGGCATTTATGGTTCGCCGAACAATGTGGGGTTGTTTTTGGGGAAGGTTGTGCCGTTTGTTTTGTCTTGGGTGGTAGTGACTACACGAAGTTCCATTCGGCTGCTGGCCAGCCTGGCCGGCGCTATGCTTCTCATTACTGTGATTTTGAGCCAGAGTGTTGGTGCGTTAATATTGGGCATTCCAGCAGGCGTCTTGGCCGTGCTGTTGCTGTGGAACCGACGCCAGGCCATCATCGCCCTGATCGTCACCGCCGCCGCGGGAATCCTGGCTGCGATCCCGTTATCCCAACACACACGGCTGGGCCGCATTCTGGACCTTTCTTACGGCACGTCGTTTTTCCGCCTTCGCCTCTGGCAGAGCACTCTACAAATGCTCAACGATCACCCCATCACAGGGGTCGGCCTGGATCAGTTCTTGTATCAGTACCGCGGGCGGTACATCTTGCCGGACGCGTGGCAGGAACCCAACCTGTCTCATCCTCACAACATCCTTCTCGATTTCTGGACCCGGTTGGGACTGGGGGGACTATCGGCCCTGCTCTGGCTCCAGGTGGCATTTTGGAGGGCGTCCTGGCGCATCTACAGCAGCGTGTGCCCGGTTCAGGACACCACCACGCTCCGTGCCGTGAGTATGGGGATGATGGGGAGCATGGCCGCACTGCTGGCGCACGGCCTGGTCGACAACAGCGTTTTTGTGCAGGACTTGAGCTATGTGTTCGCCCTGCTGATCGCCCTGCCCAGCCTGCTTCATACAGCGCAGGTTGGCGAGCAGCAGCCAGCAAGAGCGTAAGGCAGTCATCAGTGGGGGCAAACAAGATGGAAGCGAGCATCAATGGCATTCTCATCAAACTCGTGCAGGGCGACATCACCGACCTGGCCGTAGACGCGATTGTGAATGCGGCCAACAGCCAGCTCATCCTGGGGGGAGGCGTCGCAGGGGCCATCCGGCGTAAGGGCGGCCCCAGCATCCAGCAGGAATGCCTGGAGATCGGCTGGTGCGAGGTCGGCGACGCCGTGATCACCGGCGCGGGGGCTCTGCCAGCCCGCTATGTGATCCACGCCGTTGGCCCTCGAATGGGTGAAGGTAGTGAGCCGGGAAAACTCGCTTCAGCCACACGCGCCAGCCTGAACCTGGCAGAGCAACACAGCCTGCTGACGATTGCCCTGCCAGCCATTTCTACCGGGATTTTCGGCTTCCCGCTGGAGGCGTGCGCCCAGATCATGCTACGAGTGGCGATAGATTTCACGTTTGAAGATATCAAACATCTCAAAGAGATCATCTTCTGTCTCTACGACAGCCATGCCTTCAACACATTCGCTGGTGAATTCCAGCGGCAGCTCTCGGAGCTGGAAGACGAGGCGTAAACCGATTAGGCAGGTCGGCTTCGCTTTCGATTCAGATCACCGGCTGCGATGAGAGGAATGCCAATTGGTGCGCGTGCTCATTACTGGGGTAGCAGGTTTCTTGGGCTCTCATCTGGCCGATCGGTTCCTGGCCGAAGGATACCACGTCATCGGCATGGATAACCTGATCACGGGCCACATCGGGAATATCGCCCATTTGGCCGGCAGAGATGACTTCGTGTTCATCAAGCACAATGTCACCAATTACATTTACATCGATGGCCCCCTGGACGCCATTCTACATTTTGCATCTCCCGCCAGCCCCATCGATTATCTGCGTTATCCGATCCAAACGCTGAAGGTCGGTTCGCTGGGTACGCACAACGCTCTGGGCGTCGCTCTGGAAAAGGGGGCGCGTATTCTGCTGGCGTCAACCTCTGAAGTGTACGGTAATCCCCTGGTACATCCTCAACCCGAAACCTATGTGGGCCACGTCGATACGATCGGCCCGCGCGGGGTTTACGACGAGGCCAAACGCTTTGCCGAAGCGCTGACCATGGCCTACCACCGCGCACACAATGTCGACACGCGGATTGCGCGCATCTTCAATACCTACGGCCCACGTATGCGCCTGGATGATGGCCGGGTCATCCCCAACTTCGTCGGGCAGGCCCTGCGCGGCGAACGGCTAACCGTCTATGGTGACGGCCAGCAGACACGAAGTTTCTGCTACGTCAGCGATCTGGTCGAAGGTATCTATCGTCTGCTCCATGCCGATTTCCATGAACCGGTTAACCTCGGCAACCCTGCTGAGATGACCATCGTCGAGCTGGCCCACCTGGTCAATGAGCTAACCGGCAATCCGGGTGGAATCGCATTTCTGGAGCAGGGGCGTATCACAGGTGATCCGCAGCGACGGCAGCCCGATATCACACGGGCCAGGCAACTGCTGGGTTGGGAACCCAGCATTACCCTGCGAGACGGCTTGAAGCAAACCATCGAGTATTTTAAGAGGCAATTGTGATTAACGCCCTGAAGCCGGTGGGAACCCAACGGGCTGCCCTTATCCTGACGTTCACTGTCGCTGCGTCAGTCACGGGAATCGCCCTTGCTATGCTACCCGCGCCGACTGCCGCGCTCTGGCTGGCCATTTCCGTCCTGAGCGTGCTGACGTTCATTGAGCCGATTGGCGGGGTGATTGTGTTGCTGCTGGTAGCGCCGCTTAAGGCCCTGGTGGAAACGGAAGCCTCGCTGGCCCTGCCACTCGATGTCGGCCAGCTTGCCCTGCTGTTCGTGTTTGGCACCTGGATACTGAATCGGGTCTCCCAACGGCGTCCGCTTGCCCTCCGCTGGACCAGCGTGACCATGCCCCTCCTGCTGGTTATCGCCACCGCCTCACTAAGCCTGCCTGGCGCATTCTCGCTCGGCCACGGCCTGGCCGAAATCGCCAAATGGGTAGGAATGCTGGCGCTCGTATATTTCTGCCTGGCTGTGTTTCGCCGTTCGGATGCCCACTGGCTGGTATTTGGTCTGGTGGTCGCTGGTGGCGCACAGGCCGTCATCGGCGCCTACCAGTTTATGGGCGGCTCTGGCGCGGAACATCTCTTGATACTGGATAACCAACACTTCCGGGCCTTTGGCAGCTTCGGGCAGCCCAATCCTTTTGGCGCGTTTATGGGCCTTACCGCGCCCCTCGCCGCTGGCAGCGCGCTGGGATACGCCGCGCAGACGTGGCGGGCCGTCCGGGAGAGACCGCGCTCCTGGCAAGCGCTGACATCCGAGGCCGATGTGCGCTCCAGTACGCTCGCTGCTTGTTTTTACGGCTTCATGGCCGGTCTGATCATCATTGGGCGGGTTGTCTCGTGGAGCCTAGGCGCTTGGATGGGCTTCGCCGGCGCGGCAGCAGTGATGATCTTTTTCCTGCCCCGCTCTCTCCTCAAGAGCCTGGCAGGAATCGTCGTCATCGCGGTGCTTGGTCTCGTTCTGTGGAACAGCCGACTCGTGCCCGATGTTTTGCGCGCCCGCCTGAGCGGTTTCCTGGAGGAACTGACCACCGTCGACGATGTGCGCGGCCTGGACATCACCGACAGCAACTACGCCGTTGCCGAGCGGGTGGCCCACTGGCAATCCGCCGTGATGATGGCTCAGGACCATCCCTGGTTGGGTGTCGGCTTTGGGAACTATGAGGTCGCCTACCCCTCTTATGCCCTGTTGAACTGGCCCCAGCCGCTCGGCCATGCCCATAATTATTATTTGAACCTGCTGGCGGAAGTCGGTATCGTTGGTTTTACGGCCTATCTCATTGCCTGGATCATGATCTTTGGCCTGACCATCCGGGCATGGCGGCACGGCAGGGGCCTGGAGCGAGCCTGGAGTCTCGCGCTGCTGGGAACATGGTCTTACCTGACCATTCACAGTGCAGTCGATAAACTGTATGTCAATAACATGTTCCTTCACCTTGGCTGTATGCTGGGCCTCCTGGCCCTGCTGCGTTCAGCGAGTGGGTCAGACGAATAAAATCATGCCCTGAGGAAGGTCAGCCATAGCGGTGATGAGGGATTGAAAGTGAATCGGTGTCGGTTTAATGACGACCTCGTGGCAGGTACCAGGTGATCCAGAGGCAAGCCGCATGTCAGCCGTTATCTTGATCGTGGACGATGACCCGCTTCTCTGTCGGCTCTATGAAACCACGCTGCAAAAGCACGGCTTTCAAACCTATGTCGCCTTATCAGGGGCCACCGCCCTCGAATACCTGGAGCACGGCCCGGTTGACCTGATGCTGCTCGATATCATGATGGCTGACATGGATGGGTTTGATGTCATCAGGCGAATCCGACACCACCCCGTTCACCGCGCCCTGCCGATCCTGATCGTCACGGCGCGGCCCGATGCAGCCACCAGACGCCGCGGGCTGTCTGAGGGAGCCAATGACTGGTTAACCAAACCCGTCACCTCGGAAGATGTTGTGAGCCATATACAGGCTATGCTGTCCCAGGAATGACCAGCGCCCATGCTCATCATCGGCCTCGATTACACGCCAGCGTATGAACAAGGCGGCGGCATCGGACGATACGTGCGCGAACTGGTTGCCGCGTTGGCCAGAATTGACACCACCACCGCCTACCGACTTTTCGTGGCCGGAGCGTCTTTGACCAACCTTCCCGCCCCTCCTGGCCCAAACTTTGAATGGCGAGTTACCCCGATCCCGCCTCGCTGGCTGGCGCGATTCTGGTACCGGGCGCGCATTCCCTATCCAATCGAACGGTGGCTGGGAGATGTTGATCTGTTCCATGCCACCGATTTTGTGCTCCCTCCCACCCGCCATCGAACCCGAACCCTCCTCACTGTGCATGATCTGTCGTTCATCCACGTGCCTGAGGCCACCAGCCCTCGATTGAGACGTTACCTGAACAACGTCGTGCCGCGCTCCGTCAGGCGCGCCGATCATATTCTGGCGGACTCCCAGGCCACCAAGGACGATCTGGTGTCACTCTACGGCACACCTGAGGGCAAAATCACTGTGCTGCTGAGCGGCGTCGGTGAGCACTTCCGGCCCGTGACCGACGTCACCGTCCAGGCCGCCGTCCGCGCCCGATACGGCCTGGATACGTGGCCGTTCCTGTTCACCGTGGGCACAGTCCAACCCCGAAAAAACTATGCCCGTATCTGCGAGGCGCTCTACCATCTGCGCTCCCGGTTCCCCGATCTGCACCTGGTCATTGCCGGGGGGAAAGGGTGGCTGGAGGACCAAATCTACGCGACCGTGAACCGCTTGCACATGACCGATCGGGTTCATTTCATCGGCTTCGCGGACGAGGCCGACCTGCCTGTCCTGTACAGCATGGCCGAAGCCGTGCCTTATGTTTCTTTGTACGAAGGCTTTGGCCTGCCGGTGCTGGAAGCGATGGCCTGTGGCACACCGGTGATCGCCTCAAATGTCTCGTCGATACCCGAAGTCGCTGGCGAAGCAGCGATCCTTATCGATCCCTACCACACAGATGAGTTGGTAAACGCGCTGCGCCATCTCCTGGAATCGCCGGCGCTGCGGCAGTCCCTGATCGAACGGGGCCGTCAGCAGGCCGCCCGCTTCTCGTGGAAAACCGCTGCCCGGCAACTGGCAGACATCTATGAGCGAACGCTCGCCCTGTGACCGGATGAAACGATGTATAATGCCTGTGGCGACAAACACAATGTTGGAGGCAGCAACGCATGAGCGAAAAGCCGTTTTTCGTGTTTGACACTTACGGCGACTGGCATGCCACAAAGATAGGCCACTATCTTTTTGACACGCGCGGCGAGTACATTGGCTTCCTCGAGGGCCAGGATGTTTACAAAGCTGATGGCGAGTGGGTGGGCCAGATCAGCCGGGACAACCGCATCGTGCGCAAACGCTCCGAAAGGCGCAGGCCACCCCATCCCAGTCCACCAGCCCGCCCGGAGAAACCACAGGACCTTCCTGCCAGAGCGCCGCTACCACCCATGCCTGCCGAACTGAGCTACGACACTATCGACGTTCTGGATGAAGACCCGGACACATTCAAGCGCATCTCCGATCTGCGCCCCGATATGGACTGACCCCCCATGGATGGCAAGACCATCGCCGAATCGCGTGTGACGCTGGGGCTCCTGATGGGACAAGAGCATGCCAATCCGCTGGGCAACGTGCATGGCGGCGTCATTATGAAATTCGTGGACGAGGCTGGCGCCCTGGCGGCGATGCGTCACGCGCGGTGTCCGGTGGTTACGGTGGTCATCGATTCGATGACTTTTCTGGAGCCGATCTTCGTGGGCAACCTGGTCTGGTTCAATGCCGAACTGACTTATGCCGGGCGCACCTCGATGGAAGCCAGAATAGAGGTGGTTGCTGAAGACCCCCTGACCGGCACGCGCACACACACCAACCTGGCCTATGTGGTCTATGTCGCCATTGACAGTGCCCGCCATCCGCAAGCGGTGCCCCAATTGATCGCCGAAACACCGGAAGAAAAGCAACGAATGGAGCAGGCTCGTCAGCGCCAGATCAGGCGCAAGCAGGCGCGCGACAACGAGCAGCCGCGATTCCCCTCTGAGGAAACTGAATAATGTCTGACTTACTGCCCGACTTCGAACAAACCCAAGAGCCTTCCGCCCTGCTGCAACTGCTCAATCAAGCAGGGGCGCGCCGGGTATTGGCGGAGCCAGCCGTAGACCAGGGGCTGGCCGAAGTTTTGCCGTATCCCTTCCTGGCCATCGTCAGACAGGTTGAGATGCGGACGGCCCTCCTGCTGGCTGTGATCAACCCTGCCATCGGCGGCGTTCTGTTGATCGGCCCCCGTGGCACGGGTAAAACCACCGCCGTCCGCAGCCTGGCGGATATCCTGCCGGACGTGGAGGTTAGTACCTGCGCTGAAGGGTGCCTGCCAGAGGATTACGAAAGAGAAGGCGCTGACGGCGTCTGTCCGATTTGCAGGGCCAAATTGGAGGCCGGCGAACCCATCACACGCCTGGAACCGGTACGACTGGTGGAACTGCCCCTGAACGCCCGGTTGGAAGATGTGGTGGGAGGCATCAACGAACGGATCGCGGTCCAGCAAAAACGGGTTCGTCTGGAACGGGGCATCCTCTCCCGTGCTGACCAGAATCTGCTCTACATTGACGAAGTCAACCTGCTCGATGACATTATTGTCGATGCCATCCTGGATGCGGCAGCCCAGGGAAGTTACACCGTCCGCCGGGGAGCCATGGTCGGTACTTATCGTTCCCGCTTAGTCCTGGTGGGCTCCATGAATCCAGAAGAGGGTCGGTTACGCCCACAGATCATGGATCGTTTTGGACTGCGGGTGACAGTGCGGGGCCTGACCGATGAGCGGGATCGCATGGAAGTCTATGACCGCGTCCGCAGGTACCGGGCCAATCCGCGCGCGTTTATCGCTGAATGGGCAGAGGCGACAGCAGCGGCCAGAGAAGAAATCATGCTGGCACGCCAGCTCCTGAAGGAAGTTGAACTCACGCCAGAAGCGCAGCGCGTCGGCCTGGAACTGATCCAGAAGCTGCAACTGGATTCACATCGGGCTGAATATACGATGTTCGAAGCCGCCAGAGCCCACGCCGCAGCCGATGGTCGCGCGCAGGCGGACGTGGGTGATATACGCGCCGTAGCCTCAATGGCGCTTCGTCAGCGCCAGAGCCAGTTTATGATCGATTTCTTTGAGCACCAGGTTGAGGAAGACGCCGCTATCGAGGATCACATCGCGACTATCATCGGGAAGGACGGCAGATGAGCCAGGCGCACCTCCGCCTGATGGGGGCCCTGCTGCTGCTGGCCATAGGCGCGTACTACTTACCCTGGGGGTGGCACCCGACGGCAGGGCTTTCGCCGGGCGCACGCGACCTGGCCGAGTGGACAACGTTGCACCCGGAAGCCCGCGCCGCCGCCCCGGCCCTTCTGCCCAGTTTCTGCCTGCGCGTCATCCCAGGATTGTTAGCCATGCTGCTGGCGCTGTACGCGACCGGGCTACAGGGACGCTTGAAACGCTGGGGCGTAGGAGTCCTGTCGCTTCTCCTGGCCCTATCGCTCCTCCCTCCCCTGGAATGGCTGACTGTCGCGCGAGCCGATCCCAACTATCAACAGCAGTTCGGGCTGTGTTTGCTGGCCCTGATAACGTCCGGCGGCCTGATGAGATGGGGAACCCGCTTCCCCGCCGGAACCAGATACGCGGGCAGTATCGGCCTCTGCCTGGCAGGCATCGCCTGTGCGGCTGTCGGAACCGCTCTTGGGTTGAGTCTGATCAATTCGCTGGGAGTTTCGGTCAGGCTAGGCATCGGCAGCGCCCTTTTCGCTGGAATGCTAAGCACCATCGGCCTGATCAATGTACGCCTGGCGCGAGCGCACCTCCGAACCCGGAACCCCAAAATAGAGCGGATATCGGATATCCGCCCTAGCTAAATCCATTGCCAAGTACAGTTAGGGGAAATACGTAATCAGAGAGGGTCTATTCTCCGTCATCAAGCATACGAACCTTGATATACTCGAGAACCTCCCCCACCGTAGTAATCTTCTGCGCCTCCTCGTCAGAGATCTCACCGCCGAACTCTTCCTCAAAGCCCATGATGAGTTCAACCAGATCCAGGGAGTCGGCATCAAGGTCCTCGCGGAACCGGGCGTCAGGCGTGACCTTTTCAGGCTCCACACCCAAAAGGTCGACGATAATGGCTTTCACGCGTTCTTCTACGGATGCCATGAATCTAACCTCCATATGCACTGTGCATTTAGATACTCTGGTGTGATTATACCTCTGCTGGGGCAACACTCAAGCCCCTGGGAAATTGGGAATGAAGAATGGTTGACGTTAGCGGTGTGCGCTGGTAGCATTTGGCCTGCATCATACTATACAGGAACACGCGACGATGGGCAAAGTTGCGGACGGGCTGGGTACCGAAAGCCGGAAAGCCGACCACATCCGCATCAACCTGGAGGAAAACGTCCAGTTTCCACGCCTCACAACCGGCCTTGAGCAGTACAGGTTCATGCACCAGGCCCTTCCCGAATGTGATCTGGCAGCGATTAACACCCAGACGACATTCCTTGGCAAGCAGCTATCCGCCCCCATTTTGATCTCCTCCATGACTGGCGGCACGGAGGAAGCGCAACATATCAATTACAACCTCGCCGCAGCCGCGCAAGCGGCAGGTATCGCCATGGGACTCGGCTCGCAGCGCGCTGCCATTGAAGACAAGAGCCTGGCCCGCACCTTCAAGGTCCGTCACGTTGCGCCTGATATCCTCCTGTTTGCCAATATCGGCGCGATCCAACTCAACTATGGCTATACTGTTGACCAGTGCCAGCGCGCCATCGACATGGTGGAGGCAGATGCTCTGATACTCCACCTGAATGTGTTGCAGGAGGCCGTCCAGCCAGAAGGCGACAGCAACTTCGCCGGTCTCTTGGGCAAGATCGAGCAGGTTTGCAAATCCCTGGAAGTGCCCGTCATTGTCAAAGAAGTTGGCTGGGGGCTATCGGAAACAGCAGCGCGTCAACTGTATAATGCCGGTGTCCATATCCTGGATGTGGCCGGCGCTGGCGGCACCTCCTGGAGCGAGGTCGAGTATCATCGTGCGCCGACTGCCTTTCACGCCCATGTCGCCGCCAGCTTCGCCGACTGGGGAATCCCAACAGCCCATAGCCTGATCTACGCTCGCCGTGCGGCCCCAGATGCCGTGCTCATCGCCAGCGGCGGCTTGCGGGACGGTATTGACATCGCCAAGTGTATCGCCCTGGGGGCCAGTCTGGCCGGTCTGGCCAGTCCGTTCCTGAAAGCCGCCGCCCGGTCCCCGGAGGCGGTCCTCGAACTGATCGCGATCTTAAGCAGACAGCTTCAAATCGCGATGTTATGCGCTGGGGCATGCGACATAACCGCCCTTTCCCGGACACCCCTGTACCCGGTCTCGCCGCTGCCCGCACCCGGAATGACATGAGCTTACCAGCATACCTGGAAAAGTATCTCCCCGCGCTGAACGAGGAGTTACGGCAAGCCGTCGATCGTTTCCTGCCCGGCCCGCCAGAACTTGATTTGATGTTGCGTTATCACCTGGGTTGGGTGACGGAGCAAGGCGCATCCACGGGAACCAGTTCGGGAAAGAAGATACGCCCGGTGTTGGCGCTGCTCTGCACAGAGATCGCCGGCGGCGACTGGACCCAGGCTTTGCCAGCGGCTGCGGCTATCGAACTGATTCATAACTTCTCGCTCATCCATGACGACATTGAAGACAACAGCCCGCTGCGACGGGGGCGACCAACGCTGTGGAGGGTCTGGGGCTCCGCCCAGGCCATCAATGCTGGCGACGCCATGTTTGCGTTGGCGCACCTGGAGTTGTGGCGGCTGTCTGAACGCGGGGTCCCCGCCCCACTGGTCCTGGAAGCCTTCCGCTTGCTCGCGCAAACCAACCTGGCGCTAAACTGCGGTCAACATCAGGATATGCTCTTTGAGGGCCGCACCACTGTCTCGGTCCATGAATATCTGGAGATGATCGCGGGAAAGTCGGCAGCGCTGATAGCCGCCAGTGCGCAAATGGGTGCTGTTGTCGCGGGGCTCGGCCCGGAGGAGGCCGCTCGTTATGCGGAGTTCGGGCGTGACCTGGGGATGTCCTTTCAGATTCGGGACGATATCCTGGGAATTTGGGGAAACCCGGAGGTGACTGGCAAATCCGCTGCCACGGACATTGTATCTCGCAAAAAGACCTTGCCCGTGCTTTACGGCCTGAGTCGTAGTGATGAGCTGGCGGAAATCTATGCCCAGCCACACCAGGGGGATGCTCAGCTCAAGCGGGCAGTGGCCATTCTCGATCATCTGGAAGCGCGGGCCTTTGCCGCTGATTACGAGGCCCACTACTTCAAGAG
>DAOTXK010000155.1:0-12662 GCA_034435395.1 Anaerolineae bacterium
ACAGCCTCGATGTAGTCGCCGATAAACAGACCGGCCAACCCGCCCTGGTCCACGACCAGTCCTGCCAGCGTGATCGGCGTCGGCACACAGGCCGCTGCGGCATGGATCATGGCCCGCACCGGCGTGTGCCTGAAGCCGATAGTGTTCAGGATCGTGATCAGCGCGCCCAGCCAGTGGGTGGTGTTGATCATCTCCGGCCCGGAGATGCCAGGGAACAGGTACTTGGCGCCGCCGGAGAAGCCGACAACTTCGTGGGGAAAAGTCGGCCCCAGGATGATGATGTGGTCGCAGGCCAGGGCGCGCCGGTTGATGCGCACCGGCACGTCTCCCCCCAGCGATGGGTGCCAGGCCGCGCCCGCCAGCTGCTTGATGTGATCCTGGGTCAGGAGGCCGATCTCCGTCAGCGCTTCCGGGTTGTCCCAGGCATGGTTGAGCAGGCCGATGTGGTTGTAGACCGTGCGGCGCTCCTCCGCTGTGATGCCGACCAGCTGGCAGAGGGCGTTCTCGTCCAGCGGCGGGTGCGTGCCCAGGGCGACCATAAAGTCGAGCTGTTGGGCGTCATGCAGCACGTCGACCAGCATGCGAAACAACTGGGGGAGGGGGACGGTCCGGGTGTGGTCAGGAATCAGGACCAGCACGTTCGCGCCCGCGAACCTGCCACCCAATCCGGCTTCCAGTGTGCGATGGATGGCGTCGGCACTGAGTAAGCCGCCGTCCGACGCCACGACCTGCGCGTTTATCATGATGTTATACTCCGCTGTACGCGCTGAAGCCGCCGTCGATGGGAACCACGATTCCGGTCACGAAACGGGAAGCATCCGATACCAGCCAGAACACCGCCCCGAACAGGTCTTCCGGCGCGCCGAAACGCCCCAACGGCGTGTGATCGATGATTTGCTGTCCGCGCCGCGTAAGCTGGCCGTTCTCATCGAACAACAGGTAACGATTCTGTTCGGTCAGGTAGAAGCCGGGAGCCAGGGCATTCACGCGCAAGTTGGGGCTATATTCCTGGGCCAGATGCACCGCCAGCCACTGGGTGAAGTTCACCACGGCGGCTTTGCCAGCGCTGTAGGCCGGGACGCGTGTCAGGGGGCGATAGGCGTTCATGGACGAGATATTGAGGATCACGCCTGCGCCACGCTCGGCCATGTGCCGGGCAAAAACCTGCGACGGCAGGAAGGTGCCCAGGAAGTTCAGGTTAAAGACCCATTGCAGCGCCTCCTGGGGCAGGTCAAAAAAGGAGAGCGTATCGCTGGTGGTAGCCTCGGCCTTGTTGCCACCCGCGCCGTTGATCAGGATATCGACTGCCTGGAAGGCATCCAAGACTCTGGCGGCGGCAGCTTCGACGGACGCGCGGTCCAGCACGTTGGTGGACACCGCGATGGCGCGTCCGCCGTCCTGGCTGTTGATCTGGTCGGCCAGCGCCTGGGCGCGATCAAGGGCCAGGTCCAGGATGGCTACATTGACTCCATGGGCCGCCAACTCCTGGGCGACGGCCCCGAAAAGCACCCCCCCTCCTCCGGTGATGGCGGCGGTTTTCCCGCTCAAGTCGAACAGGTGT
This sequence comes from Anaerolineae bacterium, assembly GCA_034435395.1. Taxonomy (GTDB): domain Bacteria; phylum Chloroflexota; class Anaerolineae; order Aggregatilineales; family Ch27; genus DAOTXK01. The sequence goes on from DAOTXK010000155.1 coordinate 1,562, forward strand.
GGTGTGTTTGGCATGATGGCGTCTCCCCTTCAGCACAGGCGGTGCGTTGCCCTTGGACTGACGTTGGAAGCGGATAACGTTTTTTAATTGTAGCGCATCTGTTTCGTCCTTCCTCGTATTTGACCGGGAAGAGTCGGCTGGCCGTGCGCGACCTGGCGGGCTTTTCTGCGTTCCACGGGCGACGATAGCCGTGCGGCGGTTGATCGTCATCAGCTGGCAGCTGGCCCCCAAAAATCTGGAGCCTGCCTGGTGGACTGTAACAGCGCTTCCAGGAAAAAGTAGTCGCCAAAGATGGTATAAGTGTCCACGCCCAGAGCCCGGTGAGCGTGATAGGTCCCGTGCCTCAACAGCCCCTGGGCATTCACGTCGGTTTCGAAGCAGTCCTTGATCAACCGTTCCAGCATGTCCAAGGCCCGGTTGCGGTAGCGGGATGCGGCGTCCCCGGCGGTCAGGCGGGCGATTCGGAACATCCCCCCAATGGCGATGGCGTCCGCGGAGCTGTCGGGGTACTGAGGGGCGTCCGCTGGCAGTCGCAGATCCCAGAGCGAAACCCTGTTTGGGGGATGTTCAGCCAGGAAACGGTCGGCTGTCCGCCGGGCGGTATCCAGGAAGTCGTTTCGGCCCGTCCACTCCGCGGCCAGGGCGAACCCATAGATGGCCCAGGACTGTCCGCGCGCCCATAGCGAGTCATCGGCATAACCCTGGTGGGTGCGCGGCCCTATCGGCTGACCGGTGGACTGATCAAAAAAGAAGGTGTGGTAGGTGCTGCCATCGTCCCGAACAAGATAGCGCTGACTGGTGATGGCATGCTGTACGGCGATGTCGTGGTAAAGCTGTTGCCCCGTCTCCCGCGCCGCCCAGAACAGCAAGGGGATGTTCATCATACAGTCCACGATGAAGCGCCCGCCTTCTGCATCGTCGCCGATTTCCCCCCACGCCTGGAGGTAGCCGCCAAGGGGGCGGTAGCGCCTGGCCAGTTCCTGGGCGGCGCGCGTGGCCTGGTGGTGGGCCGCCTGATCGCCGGTGAGTTGCCATTGGGCGCGCGCGCTCAGCAGGAACAGAAAGCCGAGATCGTGATTCAGATGAATACGTCGCTCCAGCCGTTCTACGAAGGTGGGCAGCAAGGCCCTGGCTTCAGCGCAGATATCAGGATCGCCGGTGGCTGCATACGCCAGCCAGCGGAGGCCCGCCGAGAAGCTCGCCAGCCAGTCCCTGTTTTCAGTGAGCAGATAGCGGTTTCTGCCATCGCCAACACTGGGAAAGAGCTGCCCAAAGGTGGGGTAAACCGTGCGAACGCGTTCCAATGCGGCTGGCAGGATGAAAGACGAAACGTCGTTCAGGAACCCTGCGGCTGGCATGCGATGGTGTCCCTCCGCTAGTGGCCGGCAGGCACCAATCGTAGTGATTGTCCCGCGTGGACGGGCACACGCCAGTTGTATGGCGAAAGCGAGAGCTTGTCAATCGCGGCTTCATAGGATGATTGATGACTTGCTGAATTAAAATTCCTTAACACAGGATTATGGCGGATTTAAACACGTTTTATCTGGGGCTTCAACTCTTTGGAGTATACATAAGCTGGTGATGGTTGTGAATCTATGCACAAGTTCCATGTTCTGAAGATTATGGGTGGGAGGACAACATGTCAACAAGTCGTTTTTGGGCGGCAGTTCTGGGGCTGATTTTTGCGGTCGCGTTGCTCGTTCCCGCTGTTGGAGTACGGGCGCAGGGGCCGTCGGAATCGGAACTGCTGGAAGAAGTCGAACTGCCGGAAGTGGACCCATTGAGTGTGGTGGGGGACATCATCACGGCGGGGAGTTCGACAGTGGGGCCGCTGAGCGAGCGGCTGGCAGAGCGGTTTGTGGAAGAGGGGTATTTCGACAACATCACGATTGACATCATCGGAACGGGAGCAGGTTTTGAGCGGTTCTGCGTGAACGCGGAGACGGACATATCGAACGCCAGCCGACCGATCAAGGACAGTGAGGTCGAGGCATGCCGGGAGAACGGTCGGGAGCCGGTGGAGTTCCGGGTGGGGACGGACGCACTGGCGGTCGTGGTGAGCGCGGACAACGACTTCGTGACGGATGTGACGCTGGAAGAGTTGGGGCTGATCTTCAGCACGGCAGCGACGTGGGCAGACGTGCGTCCGGAGTGGCCGGCGGAGCCGATCCGGCGTTTCATACCGGGGACGGACAGCGGGACGTTCGACTTCTTTGTGGAGGCGGTGTTCGACCAGGATGAGGAACCGATCCTGTCGGCCAGCAACACACAGTTGAGCGAGGATGACAACGTGCTGGTGCAGGGGGTGCTGGGCAGTCCCTATGCGATCGGGTTCTTCGGGTATGCCTACTACCAGGAGAACGCGGATGCGTTGCACATCCTGAGCATTGAGGGGGTGGAGGCCAACCTGGAGACGGTGGACGCCTTCACCTATCCGCTGGCGCGACCGCTGTTCATCTACTCGACGGCGGCCATCATGCAGGAGAAGCCGCAGGTAGCAGCCTTTATCAACTACTACCTGACGCACGTCAACGAGGAGATTCTGGATGTGGGATACTTCCCGGCCAGCGTCGAGACCCTCAACGTTTCCCGCCAGGCCTGGCTCGACGCTGTAGGGGAGTAGCGTGCTGGCTCGTTAGGTTGGCGATGCCGGGGAGAGCGCGATAGGGCCCTCTCCCCCTGCCCGTATTTTCGAGGTCAAGCCATATGCAAACTCAGATCAGTTTACAGAAGAGAGATATCATCATCGCCGCGCTCAGCCGGCAGAATGTGGCGGGGCGTTCCGCGTTGCATCATCGCCCGCGGTTGATCGAGCGGGCAGCCCGGCTGGTTCTCTTATTCTGTGGCGTCGTGTCGATTTTGACGACGGTGGGCATTATCGTGGTGTTGGGCAAAGAGTCACTGCTGTTTTTCACGTCTCCGACCTGGATCGACACCTTCAAGACGGTTGAGGAGCGCGTCTCCCCGCAGGCTACCACGCTTCACATCGCTGGCGGCGGCAGACCGTTGGCCGTCGGCGAGCATCTGTGCCTTGGTCAGGAAGAGATGCTGATCACCGGCGTGGATGGGGAAGCCGGTACGATCGCGGTCGAACGGGGGTATAACGGCACGGAAGCCGGAGCGCATGAGGCAGGAGCGGAGCTTTTCCGCGCCGATGACGTCAGTCTGGTCGAGTTCTTCACTTCGACAGAGTGGCAGCCGCAACTCGGCCATTTTGGCATCTGGCCTCTGCTCAACGCGACGTTGATGACCAGCGCCGCGGCCATGTTGGTGGCCATCCCGCTTGGACTGAGCGCGGCAATCTACCTCAGCGAATATGCGCGGCCCCGCGTTCGCGCCGTGCTCAAGCCAGCCCTGGAACTGCTGGCCGGCGTACCCACCGTTGTTTTCGGCTACTTTGCGCTGACATTCGTGACGCCCTTGTTGCGTAGCCTGTTCGGCGTTGAGGTCGTGGAAATCTATAACACCGCCGCGGCGGGCATTGTCGTCGGGATCATGATCATCCCCACGATTGCCTCCATCAGCGAGGATGCGCTGCGGGCGGTGCCGCAAACGCTGCGCACGGCGTCCTATGGGCTGGGCGCGACGCGCCTGGAAACAGTCGTCAGGGTGGTGGTGCCCGCGGCCCTGTCTGGCATTATCGCTTCTTTTGTCCTCGGTGTCTCGCGCGCCGTTGGCGAGACCATGATTGTGTCCATCGCGGCAGGCGCTGGCCCCAACTTCACGTTTAACCCGTTTGCCGGGGCGGAGACGATGACCGGCCATATTGTCCGGATCAGCGGCGGCGACATCAGCTACAACTCCATTGATTACAACAGCCTGTTCGCTATCGGCCTGCTGCTGTTCATCATGACACTGACCCTGAACGCCGTCAGCCGTGCCATCACAGCCCACTTCCGGGAGGTTTACCAGTGACGGAGCGCCAGGCACCGAATCAGCGCCGGTCATTTACCCCGGACGACAAAACATTCGCCCAGAAGCTCGCCAGGCGTCATGCCTGGTCGAAGACCTGGCGCATCGTCTTTCTGTTGTCCACGCTGGTGGGGATGGTGGCACTGGGTGCGCTGTTTGCCAACGTTTTGAATGAAGCTTTTGGCACGGTGGCGGTCGCTTCGGAGGTGGCCCCCGAAACGCTCTCGGACCGTCCCTTGGAGGAGCTGGATAATGCAGCCCTGGCGGCCATCCTGGGCGAGCACGCGCCCCGCCGTTTGCTGGTGATCGTTCGCGATGAGCTGAGTATGGTGGACCCGGCTCAGTTCACCCAGGTGCCGGTCCGCGAGGCGCTGGCGGGCCTGGAGGTCCCGGCGGAGATGGCTGACCGGACGATCCGGGAGCTGACGGATGACGAGGTTGTGACGCTACTGGCGACCCATCTGTCGCATGAGGAATTGTATAATTACGTGCTCAGTGATGTGGTTGGCCTGGACATTTTTAAGAGCTGGACGCTCAGCCAGACTCTGTTCGATTACGCCAGCATTGAGGCTGAGTTTCATGAACTGGTGACGACGCTCGATCCTCCCCACCCGAGACTGCAATTTCGCTCCTGGCTGACGCCGGGCTTTCTGACCGCGCCGCAGTCGTCGTATCCTGAGATCGCGGGCGTGCGGGCGGCGATTGTCGGCACGCTGTGGATCATGGTCATCACCATGGCCATCGCTTTCCCGCTGGGGGTAGGGGCGGCGATTTATCTGGAAGAGTACGCCCACAATGGCTGGTTGGAACGGATCATCGAAACCAACATCCGGAATCTGGCGGGCGTGCCTTCGATCATCTACGGCCTGCTCGGTCTGGCGATTTTCGTGCGCGCTTTCGAGCCGTTCACCAGCGGCGCGTTTGTCGGCGTGACCGAATCCAACGGCAGGACCATCCTCGCGGCGTCGTTTACGATGGCGCTTCTGATCCTGCCGGTGATCATCATTGCCGCGCAGGAAGCCATCCGGGCCGTGCCGCAGTCGATCCGTGAGGCCAGTTACGGCCTGGGAGCGACCAGATGGCAGACGATCTGGCGGCTGGTATTGCCGGCGGCCATGCCAGGCATCCTGACCGGGACTATCCTGTCGCTGTCGCGGGCCATTGGCGAGACGGCCCCCTTGATCGTCATCGGCGCATCGGCGGTGATTTTTGTCGACCCTTCCGGGCCATTTTCCAAGTTTACAGCGCTGCCTATCCAGATCTGGCAATGGACGGCGCGTCCGCAGGATGAGTTTCGCAACCTCGCGGCGGCGGCGATCATTGTGCTCCTCGCCCTGCTGCTCGTCCTGAACTCAGCGGCGATCATCCTGCGCCAACGATTGAGCATCAAGTACTAGGGAGTTTCACCGCATGAAACAACGTGATGGCAATGGTGTCTATGCCGTCGAGATCCGCAACCTGTCCGTCTACTACGGCGACAAGCTGGCCGTTAAGGACATTTCCCTGCCAATTGCGCGCCACAAAATCACGGCTCTTATCGGGCCGTCCGGCTGTGGTAAGAGCACCGTGCTGCGCTCCATCAACCGTATGAACGATCTCGTGCCTGGGGCGCGGACGGAAGGCCAGGTGTTCTTTCGAGGCGAGAATCTCTACGAACCCTATGTTGACCCTGTAGAGGTCAGACGCCGCATTGGCATGGTGTTTCAGAAGCCGAATCCGTTCCCTAAGAGCATCTATGACAATGTGGCCTACGGGCCGCGCGTGCTCGGCATTCGTAACAGAGCTACCCTGGACTCGATCGTCGAACAGAGCCTGCGGCAGGCGGCCTTGTGGGACGAGGTCAAGGATGATCTTAACAAATCCGGCCTGGCGCTATCAGGCGGGCAACAACAGCGGTTGTGCATCGCGCGCACGCTGGCGGTGGAGCCGGAAGTTATTCTCATGGATGAGCCGTGCTCCGCGCTTGATCCAATCGCCACGCAACGGATTGAAGACCTGATGAAAGAACTCTCGGTAGACTACTCCATCGTCATCGTCACCCATAACATGCAGCAGGCCATGCGCGTATCCGACTATACCGCTTTTTTCACCACGGATGAAAGCCGGGCCGGCGAGTTGGTGGAATTCAACCGCACAGAGCGGCTGTTTTCCCATCCCAGGGACGAGCGCACGGCGGGTTACATTGCCGGGCGTTTTGGCTAAATGGGTTCTGGCCAGGCTCTGCCCTTGAGCGACCAGCGCCGATGCCGCTGTAAGCCCCCTGATGTCCTGGCGGCGATTGGCGGGGCGAATGCCGCTTGCAGAGTAGGGTAGTGATCAGACGACAGGTTCAAAGCGCGCCTGGAAGAAGCGCAGGTATTGAGGCTCGTAGGTCATCCTCAAGCCGACGGTCTCTTCGCGCGCATCGTACACCGCCTTAACTGCTTCTGCCGTTACGTCCATATGAGACTGGGTATAGACCCGGCGGGGGATGGTCAGCCGTACCAGCTCCAGGGTCGGGTAGCGATGGTCGCCGGTCTCCGGATCGCGTCCGGCGCTGACGATGCCGCGCTCCATCGAACGGATGCCGGAATCCAGGTAGAGCTGCGCGGCCAGCATCTGGGCCGGGAACTGATCCTGAGGGATGTGCGGGTAGAAACGTTTGGCATCCAGGAAGACGGCGTGGCCACCGACTGGCAGGACGATAGGGATGTCCCACGCCATGAGCAGATCGCCCAGATAGCGCACCTGCCCGACACGCGAACGAATGTGGTCGTCCTGCACCGCTTCCTCGATGCCGATAGCCAGCGCTTCCATGTCCCGCCCCGCCATGCCGCCGTAAGTGTGCAGCCCCTCGTAGATCACGACCATGTTGCGGCACCGATCGAAGACTTTCGGATCGTTGACAGCCAGCCAGCCACCGATATTGACCAGGTGGTCTTTTTTGGCGCTCATCCAGACCCCGTCGGTGTAGCCACAAAACTCCTTGAGGATTTCGGCGATCGGTTTGTCCTGGTACCCTGGCTCGCGTTCCTGGATGAAAAAGGCGTTTTCGGCCAGGCGGGTGGCATCGAGGTAAATGCGAATGCCGTGTTTGTCGCACAACTCCCGCAGGGCGCGCACGTTGGCCATGCTCACCGGCTGCCCCCCGGCCATGTTGACGGTCCCGGCCAGGCTGACGTAGGCGATGTTGTCCGCGCCGACTCGGTCGATGAGTGTTTGCAGTTTATCCAGGTCGACGTTGCCCTTGAAGGGGTGTTCGCTGGTCGGGTCGTGGGCTTCATCAATGATTACATCGATGAATATGCCGCCTGCCAGTTCCTGGTGCAGACGGGTGGTGGTGAAATACATGTTGCCGGGGACATACTGACCCCGCTTGATGACGACCTGGCTGATGAGATGTTCAGCGCCCCGTCCCTGGTGCGTGGGCACCACATAACGGTATCCGTAGTAGTTCTGGACCGCCGCTTCGAGGTGATAAAAATTGCGGCTGCCGGCATAGGCTTCGTCGCCAAGCATGATCCCGGCCCACTGGCGATCACTCATGGCGCTGGTGCCGCTGTCGGTCAACAGGTCAATATAGACATCTTCAGAACGGAGCAAAAAGGTGTTGTAGCCCGCCTCCCGGATCGCGTTTTCCCGTTCGTCCCGGCTGGGCAGGCGAATCGGCTCGACCATCTTGATCTTCCAGGGTTCTGCCCAGGAACGGCGGCCCCATTGCTGCCCCATCGTTTGCGGCTTGGGATTAGACATTGGCGCTCTCCTTTACGCTCAATACACCGCTTTAGCCGTCGGGGGTGTCCCGATCCAGGGGGAGGTGGGTGGTGAATTTGACCTCATTCAATACCAGGCTGGTGTGGATGCGAGAAATACCCTTGATGGGCGTCAACTGGTCCATCAGGAACCGCTCCAGGTCCTGGCGGTTGCGAATGGCCACCTTAAGCAGGTAGTCGTATTCGCCGGTGACATGGTGGCACTCCAGCACCTCTGGCATCTGGCTGACAGCCGCCCGGAAGTTATTCACCGCCTCAAGCTGGTGAACCTGCATGCTGACGTGAACGAAACACATCATGTCATAACCCACGGCTTCCCAGTTGAGGAGGGTCACGTAGGCGCGAATGAAGCCCTGTTGTTCCAGCCGCTTGAGGCGGGCGTGGATGGCCGGTGGGGACAGACTGGTCTGCCGCGCCAGATCAGCCAGGCTGATGCGGCCATTGGCCTGCAATTCCTGGAGAATCGCCCTGTCCAGAGCGTCAATTGCGCTCACTTTTGAATTTTCGGCCATGGCGCGGCAATTCCTGAGATAATTTGGAAATCGATTATAACCTCAAAGCGATATTCGTCAATTGGCCCGATTTGCCTTTGTTTGTTTTGGCAGTACAGGGACGCGTCGGCATGGGTGGCCTATGGGGCTGGGGGAGCTTTGATCCATCATTGGCGTTCCTTCCTGAGCGCGGTACTATAGGCGGCGGCGTCGGTCAGACGGTGAACGCGAATTTATGGAAACCATTAAGGCCACCGACAAGCTGGAGATCGAATTAGGCGATGGGTTCTGGAAGTTGCGGAGCGCCTGGCTCGGCGATCAGCCATTGCTGACCGCGGTGGAGGGGGCCGGAGGGATTGGCTATCTGCCGCTGTTTGCCCAGGCCCGCCAGCTCCCCCAGGGAGGGAGTCTGGAGGTCCGGTCTGTGCAGGAGGTGGTGGTGGGCTGGTCGCCCACTGATCGGGCCTGGCATCTGGGGTTATTACTGGGACCAGAGATAGCTCGACATCGCGGCGGTCGCTGGTGTGAGCTGGCGAGCTGGCCGGATGAATATGCGCTTCGCTTAGCCGACCAGGTGGAGCGAACGGGGGCCAAACTGGCGGAGGTGATCAAGCGCCCTTTCCGATTTGTGGAAGCGCCGCATCTGGCGCCGGCGACCGGCCCGCTGAACCCGGATGCGCTGCAAGCCTACGTGCCGCCGCCGATTTCTGAAGCCGTATCTGCGGTGGCAGGGGAACCGGAGCGGCCGCCTGAGCTTCCGGAGGTCTCTCCCGCCGCGCCGCCTGCCCAAGTGAGCACGGGCAGTGTTGATGTGATGGATTGGATGAAGCCGGCTGTGCTGCCCCCTTCCGCCGGGGAGGGCCTGGACTCATCTGGGCGCTCTGCCGGGTCAACCACCGGGGCGGCGGAGGCGTCGGAGAGCAACGGGGCTGCCGGGGCAGCCATCGCGGTGACTGGCGCTTCCCCAGCAGAGGCATCGCCGGTGATTCGTGTAGGGCGTCAGCCCAAACAGGGGATCACGCTGCCGATTGATCTTGATGGCTGGACGCTGCGACCGATCAACGCGGGGTTGCAGTGGGCTCATACCGGCGTATGGTCACTGAGTACGGTGTGGCAGGTGTTTTTCCGTCTGGCGGTGGGTATAGTTTTTATCGTCGTATCTGTGCTCACCTTACAAAGCCCTTATGCCCCGGTGCAGCCGATCGGGTTGCCGTATCTGGGTATCGTGATCGGCACGGGTTTGATCTACGCCGGACTGCGCCTGGCCCTGTCACTCATGCGTACTGAGGCGGTGGTGGTTGATACGGAGAAAGAGCAGGTCAGACGCCATCTTGATCTGACCAGCGATGTGGTGGAAGTTTACAGTTTTGACGAGATCGAGGCGGTGGTGGTCACCCAGATCAAGCAGCAAAAACACCGCGGGCATGATGGCAAGCCGGACACGATGAGCCATGAGGCATGGCTGCACCTGCTGCTGCGCGAAGCCCGACAGGAAAGGGGGAAGCATCGCCGTCTGAAGCCAGAAGACGCATATGTCACCATTGGCCATATTGAGTCGACCGAGGGAGAAATCGTCGAGGCCCATTTCAGCCGGAAACAGCCTGCTTCACCGCAACCCCTGTACCTGGAAGAGGCGACGACACCGGCTCAAAAGGCGGCGCTGGCTATCGCCCAGGCGATAGGTGTGGACGCTTATGTCGACCAGCGCTGAGGGGCGGGACCGACCCGCCTGGTCGTTGCCTGATCCACGATGAGTGCCGGGACGTTTGAGGCATACGGTGCCGCTTGCGCAATCATTGTTGTGCGTATACAGTAAACGGGTGCTGAGTGCCTTGACATTATCATCTTGCCTGATTCTTTGTCCGCCTTCATAGCCGGGGGTTTGTCACTGGTGCTTGAAGCGGTTGTGCGTCAGCACAGATTGATCCGAGTTCCATTCCCCCAGTAAACAATCGAGGAGTTTCCATGCGCGAGATCACAGTTGCCGCAGTCCAGATGAAGCCTACGCTGGGCGAACCTGAAGAGAATCTGGTTAAGATGTCGGACTTCGTTTCGACCATCGCCTCGCAGCAGCGAGTGGATCTGATCATCTTCCCTGAGTTGGCGACCAGCGGGTATGAGCTTGGGGTGCGCTTCACCGAGATCGCCCAGCGTGTCCCTGGCCCGACGATCAATTTGATGGCTCAGCGTGCCAATGAGCATGGCGTTTACATTGCCTTTGGCATGGTCACCAAGGAAAAAGTGGAAAGTGTGCTCTATAACTCGGCGGTGCTGGTCGGCCCGGATGGCGAGCTGGTCGACGTTTACAACAAAGTCCATCTGCGCGGCGAAGAGCGCATGGCGTTTCGGGAGGGTTTTAAGATTCCGGTCCTGGAAACCGAGCTGGGCACCATCGGTTTGATGCTGGGCTGGGACCTGGCCTTTCCGGAAGTGGCCCGTTCGCTGGCGCTGGATGGGGCCGAGATTCTTTGCGTGATGGCAAACTGGGAAGCTGCCCATATTGATGAGTGGAAGACCCTCGTTCGGGCGCGGGCCTACGAGAATGCGCTGTTTGTGGCCGGGGCCAACCGGGTTGGTGAAGATGTGACGCTGTCATTTGGCGGGGAAAGCGTGGTGGTAGGCCCGCGCGGACAGACGTATGCGTCCCTGACCGACGAAGTGGACCCCGAAACCGGCCAGCCGCTGGAAGGGTACTGCGTGGCCCGCATCGATCTGGATGAGGTGCGGCGTTACCGCGAGGAGTTCCAGACGCTGCAATCGCGTCAGCCCACGGCTTACCGGAGCATTGTCAAACGGTACTAGAGGACCGTATTATCCCTGTAGCAGCGCCCAGAGACGGCTGAGGGCAGGCTGGCCACGCGGATAACCAGGGGCAGGGCGGCCCGCGCCTTACCTCCAACGCCAGCTTACGCAGATCGGGTGACGTGTATATTGCGGGCGTTTTTG
>DAOTXK010000156.1:0-6712 GCA_034435395.1 Anaerolineae bacterium
TAGTAGTCATGGGATGGCACTCGGTTCGCTCGGTCTGAAACCTTAAGCTACACCGAATGCTATCCCGTCTGCAAAATAAGCCAAACTCCAGGGCTTAAGCCCCGGGCTTAAGCCCCGATCCGCGGCTTCTCGGACAGAATCAATACACGATAAGCTTGGGGCAATGAGGGTTTCCCATGCCAGACAGGGACAAATCTAAGACGCAGCTCATCGCGGAATTGGCCGCCGCACGGGGGCGCATCGCCGAACTGGAGGAAGTGGCCGGCCAGTGTCACCAGTTGGAAGAGGCCCTCCGCGAAAGTGAGTGGAAATACCGGGCGCTCCTCGCCAGCATTGAGGAAGGCTACTACGAGGTTGATCTGGCGGGGAATCTGCTGTTTTTTAACGAAGCTCTGCGCCACCTGATCGGCTACCCCGCCGACCAGTTGCAAGGGATGAACAACCGGCAGTTCATGGACGAAGCCACCGCCCGAAACGTTTACCGGATATTCAACGGCGTCTACCGCACGGGCGAACCGGTGAAAGCCTTTACCGGGGCGATCATCCGCCCGGACGGCTCGCATCGGCTCATTGAGATATCGGTCAGTCTGGTGCGCGACGCTTCCGGCCAGCCGGTCGGGTTCCGAGGGCTGGCCCGGGACATCACCGAGCAGGTGCAGGCGGCAGACGCGCTGCGGGAGAGCGAGGAAAAATACCGCCAGTTGTTTGAGATGATCTCGGACGCGATCTTTCTGATCGACAACGAGACTGGCCAGATTTACGAAGCCAACCCCGCCGCTTCGGACATTTACGGGTACAGCCACACCGAACTGCTCCAGCGAAAAAACACCGATCTGTCGGCGGAACCGGAGCGGACTCGCCAGACCGTACAGGCCGGCATCTCCCGGGTGCCCATCCGCTACCACCGCAAAAAGGATGGGACCCTCGTGATCGTGGAGATCGCGGGCCGGTATTTCACCTGGCAGGGTCGGGAAGTTCACGTGGCCGCGATCCGGGACATCACCGAGCGGGTGCGGGCAGAGGAAGCGCTGCGGCGGAGTGAGGAAGCGGCCCGTCAGCTCCAGGAGGCGCTCAAAGCCCTGCACCACATCAGCCTTGAACTCGCCAAAGCGGACACACTTGAAGCGTTGTATCGCGGCGCGGTCGAGCTGGGCTGCCGCGAACTGGGATTCGACCGCCTGGGCCTGTTCCTGTTTGATGAGGAAACCGGCGTGGTCAGCGGCACGTTCGGGATCGACAAGACCGGCCAATTGCAGGACCTGCGGGGCTACCAGACCAGCCTGTCCCCGGACGCCCAGGACATGGTGCCTGAGGCCATGCGCCACAAAACCCGCGTGGCCGTCCGCGAGGGGCCGCTCCGCGATGTGTCAGGCGTCGTCGGGCACGGATGGAATGCGCTGGCCCTCCTGTGGCAGGGCGACCGCAGCATCGGCTGGCTCAGCGCCGATAACCTGCTGCGGCAGCAGCCGCTTCAGGACTACCAGTTGGAAGTCCTGTCCCTCTACGGCACGATACTGGGGCACCTCGCCGCCCGCCAGCAGGCCGAAGCCGAACGGCGGGCCAGCGAGGAGCGTTACCGCCACATCATCGAGTCCACGCCGCTGGGCATGCATATGTACCGGCTGGAGCCGGACGGGCGGCTGATCTTTGTGGGCGCTAACCCGGCAGCCGACGCCATTCTGGGGGTGGACAACCGCCAGTTTGTGGGCCGGACCATCGAGGAGGCTTTCCCACTGCTGCGCCATTCCGAGGTGCCGGAGCGGTATCGCCAGGCCGCCGGGCATGGCATCCCCTGGCAGGCCGCGCGAATCGTCTATGAGGATGAGCCGATCGCTGGCGTGTTTGAAGTCTGGGCCTTCCAGACCTCGCCGGGAGAGATGACCGCCGCTTTCCTGGACATCACCGAGCGGGTGCGGGCGGAGGAAACGCTGCGCGAGAGCGAGGAAAGATTCCGGCTGGCCTTTGAAAACGCCAACACGGGCATGTGCCTGGTCAGCCTGGACGGCCATCTGCTCCGGGTCAACAGTATGATGAGCGATATATTCGGTTACAGCCGGGAAGAGCTGGAAAGTATGACCGTAAACGACATCGCTCACCCGGAAGACCTGGACACCAGCCCTCAATTCATCCGGAAAGCGCTGGCAGGGACGATCGACAGCGGCCGGTTCGAGAAGCGTTACCGGCATAAGCAGGGACACATTATCTGGGGGCAGGTGTCCAGCTCGCTGGTGCGCGACTCGCAGGGTAATCCCCTGTATTTCATCTCTCAGGTGCAGGACATCACCGAACAAAAACAGGCCGAGGCCGCGCTGCAGGCCAGCGAACGGAAGCTGCGGCGAGTCATCGAGCAGTCGTATGACGGCATCAGCCTGGCGGACGAAACCGGGACAATGGTGGAATGGAATCGGGGGCAGGAGAACATCATGGGCCTGTCCCGCGACGAAGTGCTGGGCCGCCCCATCTGGGATGTGTTGTTCCAGCTGCGGCGGGATGAGATCAAAACGCCGGAGGAGTGGGAGCTGCTCCGGGAGGAAATGCTGCACCTGTTACAGACCGGGGAAGCGCCCTGGGTGAATAAGGTGTCGGAAGTCACCGTCCAGCGCCCGGATGGTCAACGGCGGGTGGTGCAGTCGGCCATATTCCCGGTGCCGACGGACCAGGGTTTTATGGTGGCCACCCTCTCGCGGGACATTACCGAACAGAAAAAAGCCGAGGAACGTGAACTGGTGCGGGCCATCGAACGCGAGCGGATGGAAGTGCTGGACCGTTTTATCGGCGACGCCTCGCACGACCTCAAGACGCCCATCACCAGCATGAAGTTCAGCCTGGCCGTCGTCAAAGAAGCGTCCGACATGGAAACGCGCCAACGACACCTGCGCATCCTGGACTTGCAGATCGCCCACGTGGAGAAACTGCTGGAAGACCTGCTGAGCCTGTCGCGGCTGGAAAAAATCACCGAGATCGTGCTCCGGTCGCTGGACCTGAACACGGTGGCCCAGGCCGTCATGGAGGAACACCGCGCCCTGGCCCTGCAACAACAGCACACCCTGACTTTCTCCCCGCACGCGGAACCGCTCCCCGTGCAGGCAGACAGCGACAAGATCAAACGGGCCGTTGGCTGCCTGGTGGTCAACGCCCTGAACTACACGCCCGCCGGGGGACACATCGCCATCCGGACGTATGCCCAGGAGGCGCAGGCGGTCGTTGAGGTGCAGGATGACGGCATCGGCATCAGCGCGGCGGACCTGCCGCACATCTTCGAACGTTTCTTCCGGGCGGACGCCGCGCGCAATACCAACCGGGGCGGCATGGGGCTGGGCCTCTCCATCGCCGACAAAATCGTCCAGGCGCATCACGGTCGCATCGAGGTGGAGAGCACGCCGGGCGCGGGCAGCACCTTCCGCATCCTGCTGCCGTTGAGCTGACGGCGACGGCCACCAGCCCCAAACACGGGAACTGTGCCGGGGACCTTTTTCCTCTTGGCGGGCCGGGCCAGTTTGGCTGTATACTGTATAATGGAAACAGCGTGAGTTGTCTGTGAATTGTCAAAAGATGTCTGAGTTTTGTAAAGAGAACGGCTTATGGCGCAGGGAATAGCCGGTGATCAGCCGCAGAGTCTCAACCGGGAAGAGCTGGTGCAGTTGGGCATCCAGACCGCCCGGTCTGGCAACCGGCAGAGCGCCCGCGTGATCTTCCAGCGCGTGCTGGCCGAAGACCCCCGCCATGAGCGCGCCCTGCTGTGGATGGCCTACCTCGCCCGCGACAAGGTCGAAAAGCGCCGCTTCCTGCTCAAAGCCCTCAAGGCCAACCCCAACAACAGCAGCGCCCGCCAGGAACTCCAGCGTATGGCGCGCGCCGAGAAGGTCCGCACCAATCGCACGCTGCTCCTGGGGGGATTTGTGGTGGTGGTCATGGTGTTGCTGATCGTGCTGGTGGTGCTGGTAGCGGTCGCCCTGTCCACCATGGCCTGAGATCGGGCCGCTTCTCCTGCTGAGCAGGCCCCGCCTGACAGGGAAGGCGTGCCATCCGCGCCGCCAGAAAGTCTCACGTATTGTCAAAAATTTCCTGTGTTCCGGGGCTGCCCTGGGGGTTCACGCCAGATGCTCAAGCGGACCGGGCGCGCTGCCGGAGCCGGGCTGAATAGCGCCGCCGGGCGATAACGTTTAAGATAACCAGCAGGAAACTCGCGGGCCGGGGCGTCCGACGCGGTCCCTGCCTGCGCGACGGCTTGAGACACCTTGTTGGGGCCATAACCTTGACCAGCCAGCCAGACCTGCACGACCTGCTCAGCCAGGCGATCGAACTCGCCCGCACCGGCGAGAAAACGCGCGCCCGCCAGCTCCTCGAAGACGTGATCCGGCTTGACGAGTACAACGAGCTCGCCTGGCTGTGGATGGCGGCGGTGGTGGATACCGACGCCGAGCGCCGGGAAGCGCTGGAGATCGTGCTGGAGATCAACCCCCACAACGAACGCGCCCTCCAGGCCCTCAACCGCCTGGGCGGGCCGCGCGCCCGCCGCAAAGCCGAACAGTCGCGGGTGCTGGCCGAACGATTCGGTGGGGAGGCGGCGGCGGAAGCCGACTTCCAGCGGGTCGCCGAACGCCCCCGGGAGCCGGAGCCAGTGGCAGCCCCGCCGCCTGACCCTGAGGCCGAAGCCGCCCGACGCGCCCGCCGCCTGCTGGAAGTGGTCCGCGAAACGGGGGCCGAAGCTCCCCCTGCTGACGAACGGCCAACGGTCGAATACTACGATTTTGCGGCGGAACGACGGCAGCGCGTCCTGCAGGCCGTGTGGTCGATCATCCCCACCGCCCTGCTGATGCTGGCGGGGGCGGCCCTGGTGACAGTCCTGCTGCTGGCGGCGGGCCGGTTGGCGCGCCCCCTGCCGCCGACCGCCACGCCGACCCCACCGCTGGCGACTGCCCTGGCCCTGCTGGCCACGCCCACCGAGACCCCCAACCCGATCCTGATCGTCACCCGGAACCCCAACGCGCCCACCGCCCTGCCGCCCTCCTGGACGCCGTCGCACACGCCCAGCCCCACGGCCACCTTCACCGCCTCCCCCACGCCCCTGCCCCCCGCCCGCTACCGGCTGATCTTCAGCCGCCGGGGGCCGCAGGCCACGCGCTACAGCCTGTACACCGTGCGCGGCGACGGGTCGGAATTGAGGCGGCTGACCGGCGACAACACCGACGACCGCCACCCGGCCCCCGCCCTGGACCGGCAGCGGGTGGTTTACGTCACCGACATGTGGGGCGGGCGCGAGCTGGTCATCGACCGGATCGACGCGCTCTCCGCGCCGCCCCCCGCGCCGCCCCCCACCGCCGGGGGCGAGGCGGAAGCGACGCCCCTCCTGCCGCCGGCGCGATCGGCGCTGGAAGTGATCACCAGCCTGGGCGGGACGCGGACCGAGTCGCCCTCCTGGTCGCCGGATGGCTTCCGCATCGTCTTCAGCTCAGATTTTGACGGCGACGAGGAGATTTACATCGTCAACGCCGACGGCAGCAGCCTGGCCCAGCTCACCAACAACGACGGGATCGCCGACCGCGACCCGGCCTGGAGTCCCGATGGTTTGTGGATCGTGTTCGCCTCCGACCGCGACGGGCCGGGCGAACTGGAGCTGTACCGCATGCGGCCCAACGGGACCGAACTGACCCGTCTGACCGACTCCGCCGGCAGCAGTTACCAGCCCGCCTGGTCTGCCGACAGCCGGTGGATCGTCTTCGTCTCCGACCGCGACCGCGACGCTGACCTGTACCTCATGAACGCCGACGGCACAAACGAGCGCCTGCTGACGCGCAATGACGGCGACGCCGAGGATCGGGACCCTGCCTGGAGTCCTGACGGGCGCTGGATCGCCTTCAGTTCCACGCGGGACGGCCCCAACTTCCAGCTCTACCTGCTGGACCCCTTCGGCGAGACGGTGCTGCGCGTCACCGAAGGCGCGGGCGACGACCTGGACGCCGCCTGGCTGCTGACCATCGACCGCTAGGCGGCGAGGCGACCCGGTCCGCTGGCAGGAGAAATGGGACGTGGACTATCATTAGGCCGGGAGACGAACGATCAGCTGGGGATGTCGATCATCCCCTGGGGTGGAGGGAACAGCCAGCCGCCGGGCGCGGGTGGCCGAGAAGGGAAGTTGAGGAGAGCGAGCCTTGAGCGACCGAATGGATGTCCAAAAACTGCTGCGGGACGGCATCACGGCGGCGCGCGAGGGCGACAAGGGCCGCGCCCGCACCCTGTTAGAAGAAGTGGTGAGACTCGACCCGGAAAACGAGCGCGGCTGGTTCTGGCTGGCCTCGGTGGCCGCGACGGACGAGGAACGGCGCGTTTACCTAGGCAACGTCATCCAGATCAACCCCCATAACGAGCGCGCCCAGGCCATCCTGGCCCGGCTGGAGAGCCAGGGCAGGGGCAAGGCTGCCGCCCCGGCTGCCGAAGTCGCGCCGGGCGTCAGCCGCCAGGTGATCATCTTCGCCGTGGCCGGGCTGGCCATCATCCTGGTCATCATCTGCGGGCTGGTGGCCCTCATCGTCACCAACAACAACCGCCGCGCCGCCGAGGAGCAGCAGACCGCCCAGGCCCTTCAGGCCATCGCCGGGCAGACCCAGGACGCCATCGCCACCGCCGACGCCGCCGGGACGCGGGCCGCGCTGCTGGCCACCACCACGCCCACCCCCATCTCGCAGGTGACGCTGCCCCCGACCTGGACGCC
>DAOTXK010000157.1:0-18356 GCA_034435395.1 Anaerolineae bacterium
ATCATGGCCACCATGCTCGCTGCTGTGGCCACGAGCGTCATGCAGACCCAGGTGATGACCGTCATCGGCGACCATGCCCCCAATAACCGCCAGGGCCGCCTGTTGGGCGCGCTCAACACCGTGGGCGACCTGGGAGCGGCGGCCGGCCCGCTGCTGGCCTATGCGCTGCGCCCGGCCGTCGGCCTTAGCGGCGTTTTCGCCCTGATGGCCGCGATCCTGGCGCTGATGCTCCCCTGGGTGGCGTCGCTGGCCTGGCGGGAGACCCGCGCGCCCAGGCATCCCGCCTGGCAGGGGATAGAGCCGTAAATCCTCCCCGCCGGATGCACATTTGTTCGCAGCGGCCTGGGGGGTGTGTTATACTCACTTCACTTCGGTCACCCCATCAGGCCATCACGCTAGAATGGAGAGGCCGCGATGCGCGGCGAGATCGTTGTCATTGACCTGGAAACCACCGGCCTTGATCCGTTTAATGACGCCATTATCGAGATCGGGCTGGCCCGTTTTCGGGAAGGCGAAATCCTCGACACATACGTAACCCTGATCGACCCAGGGCGTGAAATACCCGCTTACGTCACCAGCCTGACCGGCATTCGGCAGGAAGACGTGATCGGCGCGCCCAAAATTCAGGAGGCCATCCGCGCCGTCGAGCGCTTCGTCGGCGAGGCCCCCGTGCTGGGACACAACATCAGCTTCGACCTCGGCTTCCTGCGGCGGCAGGACATCCTCCACCGCAATGCCGAAGTGGACACCTACGAGCTGGCGTCGGTCATGCTGCCCACCGCGCCGCGCTACAACCTCAACAGCCTGGCCCGGCAGATGGGCATCGCCCTCGATGACGCCCACCGGGCGCTCGCCGACGCCACCGCCACCGCCCGGCTTTACTGGGAGCTGTGGCAGCGCGTCCTGGCCTTGCCGCTCCCCACGCTCCAGGAGATCGTCCGCGCCGCCAGAGGGCTACCCGACTGGAACGCCAAACCGGTGTTCGACGCTGCCCTGCAAGAACGCGCCCGAACGGCCTTTGACGAAAGCCCCGCGCCGGTGGCTGACGGGGATTGGGGCGGCCTGTTTACCCCGGTCACGGGCGCCTGGAATCCGCTGCGCCCGAACCCGGAGACCCTGCCGCTCGATGAGGAGTACCTGGTTGGTCTGCTGGAGGAAGACGGCCTGCTGGTCCGCCACATGCCCGGCTACGAACACCGCGCGGAACAGATACAGATGTTGCGCGCGGTCACGCAGGCGTTCAACTATGGCAGCCATCTGATGGTGGAGGCGGGGACCGGCACCGGCAAATCCATCGCCTACCTGATCCCGGCCATTCACTGGGCGCTCCGGAACAACGAACGCGTGGTCATTTCCACCAACACCATCAACCTGCAAGACCAGATTTTGCACAAGGATATCCCCCTGCTGCGCAACGCCCTGGGGCTTAACTTCCGGGCCAGCGTGGTCAAAGGCCGCAACAATTACCTCTGTCCGCGCCGCCTGGCGACCATGCGCCGCCGCCAGCCGACCACCGTCGACGAGTTGCGCGTGTTCGCCAAAGTGCTGATCTGGCTGCTGACGAGTCAGACCGGCGACCGGAGTGAGATCAACCTGCGTGGTCCTTCGGAGATGGACGCCTGGTCGCGCCTCAGCGCCGAGGATGACGGTTGCACTCTGGAGCGCTGCCACACCCAGATGCATGACACCTGCCCGTTCTATAAGGCGCGGCGGGATGCCGAGTCGGCGCACCTGGTGATCGTCAACCACGCGCTGCTGCTGGCCGATGTAGGCGTTGGCAGCCGTGTCCTGCCGGAGTACAAATACCTGATCCTGGATGAGGCACATCATCTGGAAGAAGCCACCACCAACGGCCTGAGCTTCCAGCTGGACCAGGTGGCGCTGCGGCGTCAACTGGCTGAGCTGGGTGGGCGGCGGTCCGGCATCCTGGGCGATCTGCTGAACAGCGCCCGTTCCGCCATCCCGGAGACACACCTGGATCAGCTCACCGAGTACGTGACCAACGTGGAAGAGGCCATCCAGGCGATGGAGTTTCACATCACCGGCCTGTTCCGGGCCATCCTGAACTTCCTGCAGGATGGCGGGCATCTGCGCGCCAGCGATTATGTGAACCAGGTGCGAATCACGGAGGCCATTCGCAACCGGCCAGGCTTCGCCCAGATTCAGGCGGCGTGGGATACGCTCAGCCACTTCACCAGCGGCATTGCCACCGCCATGAACCGCCTGGCCCTGGCCCTGGGTCGCCTGGAGACCTATGACATCCCCAACTACGAAGACATTGTGGCCAACGTAGGCACCTATGCCCGCCATCTGGAAACGGTCCACCGCCAACTGAACGCCTTCGTCCGGGAACCAGACGCCAACACCATCTACTGGGCGGAGGTCGGTCAGGATCGCCGCCGGATTTCGCTGCACAGCGCGCCGCTGCACGTCGGAGACCTGATCGACCAGTATATATGGCGGGCCAAACGGGCGGTCATTCTGACCAGCGCCACCCTGCAAACCGCCGGGTCGTTCGCCTTCATCAAGGACCGCCTGCAGGCCTACGAGGTCGAGGCGCTGGATGTCGGATCGCCGTTTAACTACCAGGAGTCCACCCTGCTGTACCTGCCGACGGACATGCCTGATCCCGGCAACCGTCACCAGTACCAGCGCGCCATCGAGGAGGCCATCATCCAACTGGCGACGGCCACCGGGGGGCGGCTGATGGCCCTCTTCACCAACTACGCCCAGCTGCGGCAGACGGCTCAGGCCATCGCCCCGCGCCTGGCGCTGGGTGACATCACGGTTTTTGATCAGAGCGATGGCACCAGCCGCCAGGCGTTGCTGGAAGGGTTCAAGGAAACCGAGCGGGCCGTGCTCTTGGGCACCCGCAGCTTTTGGGAAGGCGTCGATATTCCGGGCGACGACCTGAGCGCCCTGGTGATCGCCCGCCTGCCGTTCGCCGTGCCCACCGAGCCGATCTTCGCCGCCCGCGCCGAAACCTTTGAGAATTCGTTTGAGCAGTACGCCGTGCCGGATGCCATTCTGCGCTTCCGGCAGGGCTTTGGCCGTCTGATCCGCACCAAGACCGACCGCGGCGTGATCGTCATTCTGGATAGCCGCATCCTGAGCAAGAGCTATGGGCAGTATTTCCTCGACTCTTTGCCCCCGTGCACCGTCGTTCGCAAACCCCTGGCCAGCCTGGCGGCCGAGGCGCAAGCCTGGCTGGCCCGCGATCCCCTTTCAGACCGGTGAGCGCCCGGTCGCCGGGTGGCCGGACGTCCCGTCACGCACAGGAGGCCACGGTGGAAAAGTGCATCGGCATTCTAACGGCAGGAGGCGATAGTCCCGGCCTCAACGCGGCCATTCGGGGCGTCGGCAAGGCCGCCCAGGGCGCGTTTCACATGCGCGTCGTCGGTTTCAGGGACGGTTTTCGCGGCCTGGTGGAAAACCGCACCGTCCGCTTGGAAGGCCCGGCCCTGTCCGGCATCCTGACCCTGGGGGGCACTATCCTGGGCACCAGCCGCATCAAGCCGCACCGCATGCCGGTCGGCCAGTCCATGATGGATATGACCGACGTGGTGGTCCAGAACTACCACAACCACCATCTGGACGCCCTGGTCTGCCTGGGCGGCGGCGGCACGATGAAAAACGCCTACCGCCTGATGAAGGCCGGTTTGAATATCATCACCCTGCCCAAGACCATCGACAATGATGTCGCCATGACCGACACAACCTTCGGCTTTGACACCGCCCTTAACATCGCCACCGAAGCCATCGACCGGCTGCACAGCACGGCGCACAGCCATCACCGGATTATTGTGGTCGAGGTCATGGGGCATAACGCCGGCTGGCTGGCCCTGGGCGCGGGCATCGCCGGTGGGGCTGACGTGATCCTGATCCCGGAGATTCCCTACGACATCAACAAGGTGGCTGATGCCATCCTGGGGCGGAGCCGGGGCGGCAAACACTTCAGCATCGTGGCCGTGTCGGAAGGCGCGATATCCAGGGAGGATACAGCGGCACAAGAACACCCTGCTCAGGGGAATGAGTCGCCGGATAAGCGGCCGGATAAGCCGCCGAAGGAAAAGAGGAAAAAACACGCCGCTCACGATCAGCGCGATCCGTACGATGCCCACGCCGCCGAATCGCGCACCGGGCGGCTGGCCCGCCAGTTGGAGGCCCTGACCGGCCTGGAAACCCGCGTGACCATTCTGGGGCATGTCCAGCGCGGCGGCACGCCATCCCCTGCCGACCGCCTGCTGGCCACGCGCCTGGGAACAGCCTGTGCGGAGCTGATCAACGAAGGCGTGTACGGGGTGATGGTGGCCGCCCGCGGCGATGGGTGTGCGCCGGTCCCGCTGGCCGAGGTGGCTGGCAAACGGAAGACCGTCCCCCTCGACCACCCCTGGATTCGCACCGCTCGCCTGGTCGGCACCAACCTGGGCGATTGAAGGGCCGCCCAGGTGACAACGGGGATGACAGCGGCTCGATCCCCCGCTATAATCGGGCCGCTGTAGACCCATCACTGGTCATGAGGACAAAACGGTATGATCGACGTAAACGACCTCCGCAAAGGAGTCACCTTCACCCTGGACGGGGAACTGTATAAAGTTTTGGAGTATCAGCATCACAAACCCGGTCGCGGCAATGCCACGATCCGTACCACGCTGCGCAACCTGCGGACCGGAGCCACCATTCAGCAGACGTTTATCTCCGGCGATCGGGTGGAGGATATCCGCCTGGAAAGCCGGGTGGTGGAGTACCTGTATACGGATGGAGACACGCTCACCTTCATGGATGTTGAGACGTTCGAGCAGCCAGAAATCCGACGGGACGTGTTCGGCGACGATGTCCTGTACTTGAGAGAGGGCATGGAGATCAAGCTGCTGAGCTATAACGACGAGATCATCGATTACGAACTGCCCAATTCCATGGTTTACGAGGTTGTCGAATCCGAGGTGGCCGTCGCCGGGGATACCGCCACGGGCGCGACCAAAAAAGTCACCGTGGACACCGGTCTGCAGGTGACCGTGCCGCTCTTCGTCGATGTCGGTGACAAGATCAAGGTCAATACCGTCACCGGTGAATACATCACCCGCGTTTGATTGGCCCGGCTCACGCGCCATCACAGCCCGCCATGTGCGGGCTTTCTAGTATATGCTGTCGGAACAATCGTGGAGCGCCGTCATGCAGACCCCCGCCGGGAGAGAGTGTCCGCACTACTACGAAGACTTCCACCGAGGGCGCAACACCCAGGAATGCCGCCTGGTCAAGGAGAGACAGGACTCGCTGCGCTGGCAACCTGGCGACTGTTTTCGCTGCCCTGTGCCGGACATCCTGAAAGCCAACGCCAGCCCGGACCTCTGCCTCACCCTGACCATCAAACCGATATTCCTGGGGATAGGCCGACGGCTGGAGGTGGACGCCCACTGTGCCAAGCATGACATCCCCATTGCTGATCCGTATGTGGGGTGCCCGCAGTGTAACGCCGAACGCCCCGGCCTAGACGCCTTTATCCGCGCCCTGGAAGAGTCCGATGATTAAAGCAGTGCTGTTCGACCTCGATGACACGCTGCTGGCCACACCCTTCAACGACCCTGACTGGAGTTACCGCACCTGGGACGTCTTCTTCAACCAACGGACCGGGCTGCCCACCGCCGCTGCTGGCGTTAACGCCGCCATTAGGGCCATCGTCGCCAATCTAAACCCCGTGGAACGTAACTTCGATGTGTTCATGAAGGCGATCATTGAACGGTGGGGGCTGCCGCCGGAAACCATCAGCGCCGTCTTCGATGACTTCTACCGCGAAGTCTATGAACAGACCAGTCGGTACGTGACCCGACGCCCGGCAGCGCCGGCGCTGCTCGACTGGCTGAAGGCAGCGGGGTACCAGGTGGTGATCGCCACCAACCCCTTCTACCGACCGGAGGCGCTCGCCCGGCGGTTGGGCTGGGCCGGGCTGCCAACCGACCTCGACGCCTACGCTCTGGTCACACACATCGAAAACATGCACTACGCCAAGCCCAACCCACATTACTACGAAGAAATCCTGGGGCGGCTGGGTATCGCCAACGAAGAGGCGCTGATGGTGGGCGATGACTGGGTCAATGACATCGTGCCCGCCGAAAAGGCCGGGTTAAACACCTACTGGATTCGCGAGCCAGGCGCGCCGCGCGGCCCTGGTGAGGCGAATCCCGACGGCGAAGGCACGCTGGACGACTTCACCCGCCAGGTCTGCGATCGCGGCTGGCTGGATACCCTCACGCCGCGCCCGGTGACGCCGGAGATGATCGTGCCCCGTCTGCTGGGCAACGTGGCGGCGCTGTTCGGCATCCTGGCCGAATACGCGCCCGATTACTGGCAGCAGCACCCCGACCCCGACGAGTGGTCGCCGCTGGAAGTGGTCTGTCACCTGCGCGACAGCGAGACGGCGACGCAGCGCCCTCGCCTGGAGCGCATCGCTGCCGAGGACAACCCCTTCCTCTCCGCGCCGCTGGAGCCGCCCGGCCCCGGCCAGATGGCCTGCGAGGTCGAGTACTATTGCGACCCGGCGGAGGAGTTCGCGGCGGAGCGTATGCAGACGGTCGCATTCCTGGAGGGCCTGCCGCCGGAAGCGTGGAACCGCCCGGCCCGGCACAGCATCTTCGGCCCGACGACGCTGCTGGAAATGGCCGCCTTCACCGCCACCCACGACCGCCTGCACATCCAACAGATCTGCCAGACCATCGGCCAGTGTCAGTAAGCCCCTTGCTGCGCTCACATGGTGCCCCGTTGCCCTACCCCAAGAACTACAAAACCGGGCTGCTAGATGTTGATGTTCAGCGCGCTCCCCGACTCGTACCGCCGCAGACCGATGCGGAACACAGTCAGCGCCACGCCCAGGTTCACCGCCGCCGCCACAACCAGCAGCGCCAGCGCCCGCAGGTCCGTAAACTGCACCACCTGCACCGGCACCGCGCCGATATACGCCGCCGGGATCAGCGTCAGCAGCACCAGCCGCACCACCCCCTGGAACAGCCCGAACGGATACAGGCCGAAGGTCAGCATCGTCTGCAAGACGCGGCCCGACAGCAGCTCCGCGTTGCCGAAAAAGAAGGCCAGCGAACCGAACGTCACCGCGAACGCCACAAAGATCGCGGCGGCCAGCAGCGTCACGGCGATGAACAGCCCAATGGATGCCAGGTCGAAGCGGCCCGTGAACAGGTAGGCGATCACGCCAAACGCCAGATCGCCAATAGTCGACTGCCCCATGCGCGAGAACAGCAAATGCAGCAGCACCGGACGCGGCAGCGCCAGATAGTAGTCCAGCCGCCCCTGCGCGATCAGGCGCGGGATTTCCATCGCGTTCCCGGCGAAGGTGTAGGCGAGGCCGTAGGCCAGCGTCAGCACGGCGAACAGCATAAAAATTTCGTCGATCTGGTAGCCGCGTATCTCCTGGAAGCGGTCAAAAAACAGCAGCCAGAACACGAAGTAGATGCCGTTGTTGATCATCATGCCGACGATCTGGCTGAGGAAGCTGGCCCGATACTCCATGTTGGAGGCCAGATTCAGCCGGATCAGGTGCAGCACAAAGCCGGTTTCTCTCCTGAGCGCTCGCAGCACTGCTCTACCCTCCGTTGATGCTCACCCGCCGCACGCCGTAGCGATACAGCGCGCTCAGCGCACCCACCATCACCGTTATCCAGATCACCTGCATGACCAATGAGAAAGCGAACTGCTCCGGGTCCCAGGCCACCAGTAACTTGGACGGGGCGTAAACCGCCAGGTTAAACGGCAGCAGGCGGGCGATTCCCTGCAACCACTCCGGCAGGAAGTCCACCGGGATCAACAGCCCGCCGAGGACGAACACGATCTTGTGGTAGATGAACATGAACGAGCTCACGTCCTCAAAAAAGAACGCCAGCAGCGCGATGATCGACATGACGCAGTAGTCGAGCACGAAGGCCAGCCCCGTCACCAGCAGCAGGAGCGGCACCGTCTCCGGTCGAAAGGAGGCCAGGAGGCCGACCTGTGAGGCCGCCACCAGCCCCCCCACCGCCAGATACACGCCCATGTTGAGGATCGACTCCCCCACGCCGGAGGCGAAGTGGTACAGCAGGTAGTTGTACGGACACCCCAGGGTGTAAGCCAGGCTGCCGTCCTTCACTTCCTGCGACACGGCCTGCACGTGCCGTATCTTGCCCATCATCAGCATCTCGGCCCACACGAAATACCACACAGTCTGATTGAGCGTCAGCCCGGCGATGACGGCGGCCTGCTGGGCCTCAAACGTCGCCCGCCACAATTGGGCAAAGATGAAGATGAACAGGATCATCAGCAGCGAGTTGGCCACCGCGTCCCAGACGTAGGCCAGGCGATTCTGGAGATTGGTCCGGGCGATGGCGAGGTATTTGTCCGTGGCCCGCCGCCACGCTGGCTGCCGCCCGCTCACCGGCCCGGTATTCCAGGCTGTTTCGGCCATACATCACACCCCTTCCGGTGATGGTTCATGCGCGATCTCATCGGTGGTCACAGCCTCTTCGCGCTGGTATATCTCGCGGATGATCTCTTCCATGGGCGGGTCCATGACGTTGATATCGGCCACGCTGTGGCCGGTCATCAGGTCCTGAATGACAGCATCCACCGGGCGCTGGGAGGTGTCCAGCTCCAGCTTGACGCCATACCGACCCATCTTGAGCACGTGGACGCCCTCCACTTCGAAGTGACCGTTGAGCGCCTCGGCAAAACGGACTTCGATGACCTTACGCCGCAGGTAACGCCGTTTGAGCACCTTGACGGCATCGTCGAAGATCACCTGACCATGATTGATGATGATGACGCGCTCGCACAACGATTCGATGTCCCCGGCGTCGTGGCTGGTCAGAAAAATGGTGGTCTGCTCTTCGGCATGCAGGCGTTTGATCGTATCCCGCAGCTGCTGCTTGGCCACCACGTCCAGGCCGATGGTCGGCTCGTCCAGAAAGACGATCTTGGGCTGGTGCAGCAGGCTGGCGGCGATCTCGCAGCGCATCCGCTGGCCCAGGCTCAGCTTGCGGACGGGCACATCCAGCAGGTCCGCGATGTCAAACGCCTCCACCAGGAACGCCCGCCGCCGCTCGTACACTGCCTGATCCAGTTCGTAAATGTGAGCGAACAGGTTGAAGGTGTCGATGGGCGGCAGATGATACCAGAGCTGGGGCTTCTGCCCGAAGACGCTGCCGATGTGGTAGGCCAGCTGGCGGCGCTGCGCCCAGGGCACAAAGCCCAGCACCTGAGCCTCGCCGGCGGTCGGATACAGAATGCCGGTCAGCATCTTGATGGTCGTGCTCTTACCGGCCCCGTTCGGCCCGATGAAGGCCAGAAGTTCGCCCGCCTCCATCTCCAGCGAGATGCCCCTGACCGCCTCAACGGCTTCCTTCTGAGGCCGCCACAGCGCGGACAGGCTGCCGCGCAGCCCGGCGGACTTGCGCTTGACGATGAACGTCTTGCGCAGTTGACGTAACGCAATGATCGCCACGACTCACCTGCCCTTCCCCTGATGCTCCGTTCAACAGAGCGGCTCAACAGAGCGGCTCAACAGAGCGACTCAAACGAAAAAGCCCCCGGCGGTCGGGGGCTTTTGCTGACTGGGGTATGGTGCTCACCTGCCAACGGGTACCACCAGGACTCCGTCAGACTCCCAACCGCCAATGTCTCGCCCGGTAATTTGGGCGAGCGGCCAGACACTGACAACCATCACAGGCATGGCGGCCTGGGAACAGAAAGACATGGTTTTGATTTCCCTACTGTCGCATCGCTGAACGCATCCGGTGCCGTTGCTGTGCACACAGCGTTATTGCTGTGCACAGTACAGGAGTTTGGGCGGCATGTCAAGCGCTCCGGGCATCTATTTGGGCAGACTCGCCAAAGATTCGTCCGCTATGACCGATAATATTCAGGTATATTGCCCAAATAAGGCGCTGCCCATCGGCGTCGGCCAGGATCGGTTGCCGACGGCCAGCCCCTGAACAGGCCCGCAACAGGGGGAGATGATCGGTTAGAACATCAAAACGGTCTGCGCTTTTACGGTCGATCCATTCGTGGTATGATCAAAACATCTATCACAAGCCGATGTCTGATACACCACAAAAACGGCTACTGCTACAGGTAAGGAAACCATATCGTTGGTTACTGTCACCGCCAACCAACATACTGTCCTCATCATCGACGACAACTATGTCAGCGCCGACCGGATTCGTGGCTACCTGGAGGATGCCCGCTACAACGTCCACATCGCCCACAGCGGCGAGGATGTCCGGCAGCTCATGGCGCAGTTGACGCCTGACGTGATCGTGCTGGACGTGCAACTGCCCGTCACCAACAGCCTGGAGGTCTGCCAACAGATCAAACAGGATGAAACACAGGGTTTTGTACCCATCATCCTCACGGCAGATACTGAAGCCGGCCTGCGGCTGGTGGGGATGCGCGCCGGCGCGGACGATTACCTGATCAAGCCCATCGAAAGCCGCGAACTCCTGGCCCGGATTCGGGCGCTGCTGAGCATCAAACGCCGTTTTGATGAACTGCTGGCGGCCAATCGCCGGCTGGCCGACGACCTGGCCGACCGCAACCGGCAGTTGGAACAGGCGCTCAAGACCGCTGAGGAACTGGATATCATCAAGAGCGCCATCGTGCGTAACGTCAGCCACGAACTGCGCACCCCTCTGCTCCAGGTCAAGTCCGCCATCGCCCTGCTGGACGAAGAGATCGCGCCGGATACCCCCAGCAGCCGAATCATCAGCATGGCCACGCAGGCCGTCGGGCGGCTGGAAAGCACGGTCAGCAGCATCACCCAACTGGCCGAAAGCCAGAACCTCAAGCTGGAGCCGGTCGCCCTGGGCGAAAGCGTTGACCTGGCGATCCGCAACCTGGAGCGCAGTTGGAAATCTCACTACGACTACTCCCGCATCAAGAAGCTATACGCCGACGATCTTCCCCTCGCCAGGGGCGACAAACGCGGCATCGCCCAGGTACTGCAAATCCTGCTGGACAATGCCCTGAAGTTCAGCCCGGATGGCGGCCCGGTGGAGGTGATCCTCAAACCCCGGCCAGATGGCACCATCTGGATCGGCGTGCGGGATCACGGCATCGGCATTCCTCAGGATAAACTGGCCCACATCTTTGAATCGTTCTACCAGGTTGAATCATCAAGCACCCGGCGGTTCAGCGGCGTCGGCGTCGGGCTGACTCTGGCGAGTTTTATCCTGGAAAAGCTCGGCAGCAGCATCCAGGTGGAAAGTGAGCCAGGCCAGGGGAGCACGTTTTCCTTCGTCCTTCCCCAGGAGCATCTGGCTTCGGAACCTCCGCCGGAAAAGGCCGTCCCCGAAGAGAATATCCGGGAGGCCGAGCCGCCCAAAGAACACCCGCCTCAGGACGAACGGCCCCCGGAGGAGACCTCTCAAGACCACCTGCCGCCGGATGAACAACCCTGAAAGTGGCGAAGCCGGGATTGGTTCGACCGGCCTCCTGGTTTATAATGGTGACTTGAACCGGGGGAGTGGCGGAACTGGCAGACGCACATGACTTAGGATCATGTGGAGCAATCCGTGTGGGTTCGAGTCCCACCTTCCCCACCAGCACGGCCTCCCAGCGCCAGCCAATGGCGCTTTCTCGCGTCAGCCCGCGTTAGCCCGCGTTAGATCAGCATAAGAGAGCGACCTCCGCTCTGGCACCCCCTTGATCGCGGTGCTATAATTCGCAGCCACGATTGCAGTATTCACTCACACTGAGGAAGCTCCGTTGAAAGTACAAACTGAACTGCTGGAAAACCGCATTGCCCAGCTCAGAGTGGCCATTGAAGACGACGAACTGGAACAGGCCAAACGGCAGGCGGCTCGTCGGCTTTCGCAGCGGGTGAACATTCCTGGCTTCCGCAAGGGCAAAGCGCCGTACGATATTGTGACCCGCTATCTTGGCGAGGGCGCTATCCTGGAAGAAGCGATTGACATGCTGGGGCCAGAAGTCTACCGCGACGCCCTGGACGAATCCAGCCTGGAACCGTATGGCCCTGGCCGGTTGGAGAACATCGAAAACGAGGAACAGTTCACTTTTGTCTTCCGCGTGCCGCTCACGCCGACAGTTGATCTGGGCAATTACCAGGATATCCGGCGCGAGTTTGAGCCGCCGGAAGTCACCGACGAGATGGTCAATGACGTTCTGAAGGCCCTCCAGGGCCGCCGAGCCGTCCTCGAGCCGAAGGACAGCCCGGCAGCGGCAGGCGATCAGGTCATCCTGGCGCTGTATGGGGAGTTGCTCCCCTCAGCCGACGAAGCATCAGCGGTTGCGGAGACAGAATCCGGCGAACCAGCAGCTGAGACCGATGAGCCCCAGCCCGAATCGCCGGAGAAGGAAGTGCTGTTCGACCAAAAAGACTGGCAATTCGTCCTCGGCGACCCGGACCGCGAGCCGATGCCCGGCTTCTCCGCCGCCATCGAAGGGATCACCGCTCAGGAAGTGCGCACCTTTGAGCTGACCTTCCCGGAGGCCGACGAGACCTACGACGAAACACTGCGGGGCCGGACGGTCCGCTTCCAGGTCACCTGCCAGGAAGTATCCGCCCGCCATGTCCCGTCCATCAACGACGACTTCGCCCAACAGGTTGATGAGTATGAAGCCGACACCCTGCTTGAACTGCGGATGAAGGTGCGGGAAGACCTGCAAAAGACGCTCACCGAGCGCGCCGAACGGGAATACGCCGAGCAGGTGTTGAACGCAATGGTCGAGGGCGCGGCCATCGAGTTTCCTGAGGCCATGGTCGAGGACTACATCGACGACATGATCCAGAACTTGGAGCAAACGCTCCGCCGACAGCGACTGACCCTGCAGGACTACCTCAAGTTCAATCGGATGGACGAGGCTAAATTGCGCGAAGACTACCGTGAGCCGGCCATCGCCCGTCTCAAACGCTCTCTGGTGCTCGGCGAGCTGGTTAAGGCGCAACAACTCAGCATTGACGATGCCGCCCTGGAGCAGGCAGCCAAGGAGCGGAGCGCCCGGCTGAGTCTCGGCGACGAAAGCATGCAGGCGTTTTTTGAACAATATTACGGCGGTGAACAGGCCCGCCGCGATCTGGCCATCGACGTGATCACGCAACGCGTTTACCAGCGCCTGGTCGAGATTGGTCGCGGGGAAAACCCGCCCCTCGGCCCAACACCAACCGAGGCTGAGGAAGGCGGCCCTGACCACATAGAAGACACACCTCAGGCCTCCCGCCAGCCGGTTGCCGAACCAGCCACAGAAACCACCGCTGCGGCTGGCCAGTCGGATGCTCCCGCGCCTCAAGCTCCCGGACAGGACAGTGCCGAGGCTGCTTCCTGACGCAGCCTCGTTGGGGTGATTTACTGTTAGCGCCTGTTCAGGCGACACCAAACTAAGGAGAAAAAAGCAATGGACCCCCTGAACCTAATCCCCATGGTGATCGAAACCAGTGGTCGCGGCGAGCGCGCTTACGACATTTACTCTCTGCTGCTCAAGGAACGTATCGTCTTTGTGGGCACGCCCATCAATGATCAGATCGCCAACCTGATCGTGGCGCAACTGCTCTACCTCAACCGCGAAGACGACGAGAAAGAAATCCAGATGTTCATCAACTCGCCGGGAGGCGCGATCTACGCCGGGCTGGCGATCTATGACACGATGCAGCAGATCACGGCTCCGGTGAGCACGGTGGCTGTCGGCGTGACGGCCAGCTTCGGCACGGTGTTGCTCGCCGCCGGGTCGGCGGGCCGCCGCTTCGCCCTGCCCAACGCCACTGTCCACATGCACCAACCGCTGGGCGGCGCCCAGGGCCAGGCCACTGATGTGGTCATTCAGGCCAACGAGATGATCCGCCTCAAGACTCGCTTGAACGAGATATTGGTTTACCATACCGGCCAGGACCTGGCGACCATCGAACGGGACACCGACCGCGACTTTTATATGAGCGCCCATCAGGCAGTCGAATACGGCCTGATCGACGCGGTGCTCGAACCCGCCAAAGCGGCGGTCCACTCATCCAAAAACGGAGATAAGAAGTGACGCGGTTCTCCACCGACGCGCAACATTGCTCCTTCTGCCACCGCACGCAGGGGGAAGTGCAGCAGCTCATTGCCGGGCCGGACGGGGTGTATATCTGCAATGAGTGCATTTACCTGAGCCTGCAACTGTTGGAGCAAGAATCGCCAGCCGTTGCCGAGGAGTCGAGCTTCACCATCGACCGGGTGCCTTCGCCGAAGGAGCTGCTGGCTTTCCTGGACGAGTATGTGATCGGCCAGGAACACGCCAAGCGCGTCCTGAGCGTGGCCGTGCACAACCATTACAAACGGGTCGCCTTCGGGGGCAAGATCGAAGACATCGAGATCGAAAAAACTAATATCATGCTCATCGGTCCGACCGGGTGCGGCAAAACGTTGCTGGCTCAGACCCTCGCCCGCATCCTGGACGTGCCCTTCTGCATCGCGGACGCCACGGCGCTGACCGAGGCGGGCTACGTCGGGGAAGACGTGGAGAACATTCTGCTGCGCCTGATTCAGGCAGCGGATTTTGACCTCAAGCGGGCGGAGAAGGGCATCATCTACATCGACGAGATCGACAAGATCGCCCGCAAGAGCGGCGACAACCCGTCAATCACCCGCGATGTGAGCGGCGAAGGGGTCCAGCAAGCGCTGCTGAAGATCATCGAGGGAACGGTGGCCAATGTCCCGCCCCAGGGCGGGCGTAAGCACCCTCATCAGGAGTTCATCCAGATCGCCACCCGCGATATCCTGTTCATCTGCGGCGGCATGTTCGACGGTATCGAGGAGATCATCGCCGACCGCGTCGGCGTCAAAGGGCATCTGGGCTTCCAGGGCAAGAGCCGCGACGAAGCTTCGCCGGTCAGCCTCCTGCATCAGATCACCACCGATGACCTGATCAAGTATGGCCTGATCCCCGAACTGGTGGGGCGCATCCCGGTCGTGGCCACCGTCGATCCGCTGGATGAGGAGACGCTGGTGCGCATCCTGGTGGAGCCACGCAACGCGCTGACCAAGCAGTACCAGCAGCTGTTTAAGCTGGACAACGTGGAGCTGACCTTCACCGAGGACGGCCTCCAGGCGGCGGCAGAAGCCGCCATGCGGCGAGAGATCGGCGCACGGGGGCTGCGCGCCATCATCGAGGATACCCTGCTCGATGTGATGTTCGAAATACCGGGCCGCGCGGACATCCGACGGGTGATCATCAACCGTGACGTGATTGAGAACCGTATCAAACCGCTGATTCTCACGGCGGATAACAGCGCCATCAACTGGACGGAGGACGGCACACTGGAGAGCGCAGCGTAACTTTCTGTCTGCCAGCCCGATCCGAAAAAAAACGGGCCTGCTCAGGGGGAATCCTCTGGGTAGGCCCGTAGCGTACCGCAATGTCCGGCCATGCCTTACCCCGCGGCGGCTACCTGCCCTGGCATCACAACCGTCGCCAGATCGCCCACCGCCTCCTGGAACACCTTCAGGTCTAGATAACTGCCGCCAGCCCTGGAATTTCGATGATTGGGGATGACCCAGCGCGGGCGCAGCGCCTTCACCACGTCAACCGCCTGCTCAACCGCCGCCAGGCTGTTATGGCGATTACCGACCGGCAGGATGGCAATGTCCGGCCGCAGATGCTTCGCTTCCGGCAACAGGGCGCTGCCACCCGCGTAGTAAATGTCATAGTAGTGCAGCGAGATCAGAAAGCCCAGCGAGTGATCCAGGAACGAGCCGGTCTCCGCCGCTGGAACGGCGGTGATCCGCGTCCGGCCATAGTTGACGCTGTGCCAGGGACGCAGCGCCTGTACGTCAAGCGGGGCAAGCGCCTCGGCCACTTCGGCGTTGGCCAGAACCAGGGTGTTGGGGCCACAAAGTTTCCTCACATCGGCGGGGGAATAATAATCGTAGCTCGCCTGGCTGATCAGAATCACGTCGGCGAGAAAGGCATTGCGCCCAATACCAAGGGGATCGATATAAATCAGTGGGGGGCCTTGCAGGCAAAAACTGCTGTGGCCAAGCCACTGGATTCGGTCAATCATCAATTCTCCTCAACAGGGTCAACCGGCCTCACCAGTGTAACACCATGCCGCCCATTATTCAACAGATTCGTCGACGCGTGACGCGCTGATCACCGGAACGGTTCGTCTGGGCGGCGAGACGCCCCCACTGGCGGCACAATCGCTTTGTCGTATAATCCACGAAGACAGTGTGGATGACACAAGGATTACTTCTCAGCCCATCATCAGAACCCGCCTGGAGCTACAGCACTTGTAAGGAAGTTTACTCATGACCGGACGAATCGCCCCCAAACCCCGACAACCAGCCCAGCCGCCGCCTGGCCGCCCGCCGCAAAAGCCCCCCAAGTGGGCCCCCCCGGTGATGCGCTCGGTGGAAGACACCGGGCTTAACCTGCTGGCCATCGCCGACCTGGTGATCAAGGTCCTTTACTTCACCGGCTTCATGACTGGCCAACAGATCGCCGATTTTGTCAAGTTGCCGTTCACCGGCGTCATCGATCAAGTCATGGAGTTCCTCAAGCGCGAGAAGTTTGTCGAAGTCAAAGGCAGCGGCGGCGTCGGCGCGGCGGCCTACCAGTATATCGTCGCCGACAAAGGCGCGGACAAAGCCCGCGAAGCGCTGGAACGATCCCATTATGCTGGCCCCTGCCCCGTCACCCTGGATCAATACGTGAATGCCATGCGCGCCCAGAACACGGAGCGTTTGTCCGTCACTCACGAGCAGTTGCAGAAGGCGCTCACCCATCTGGTGGTCTCAGAATCGATGCTCAACAAGGTCGGCCCCGCCGTGAACTCCGGCAAGTCCATTTTCCTGTATGGGCCGCCTGGTAACGGCAAGACCACCATCTCCGAGGCCGTGGGGCGGATGGTCCTGGGCACCGATATCTGGATTCCCTACGCCATCGACATCGATGGGCAGATCGTGCGCGTGTTTGACAGTGTCAATCATGAAGTCCTGGAAGCCTCCCCGTCTGAGGCCAGTGGGGGCCGCACCGGCCTCAAGCCCGACCCGCGCTGGGTGCGCATCCGCCGCCCGGTGATCATGGTGGGCGGTGAACTCACGCTGGCCGGGCTGGACCTGGTCTACGATGACACCAACAAGTACTACGAAGCGCCCTTCCAGGTGAAGGCCAACGGGGGCATGTTCCTGATCGACGATTTCGGTCGGCAGCAGGTGCGCCCCCGCGACCTGCTCAACCGCTGGATCGTCCCCCTGGAAAAGGGCGTGGACTACCTGACGCTACACACCGGACGTAAGATCGAAATCCCGTTTTTCGTGATGATCGTGTTTTCCACCAATCTGGAACCGCGCGATCTGGTGGACGAGGCGTTCTTGCGCCGCATCCGGCACAAGATCGAGGTGGGCGACCCCACCTACGAGGAGTTCCGGGAGATCTTCAAACGGGTGTGCGAAGCCAAACACGTCCCTTACGATGACAAAGGGTTGGCCTACCTGCTACAGGAATGGTACATCAAACACGATCGTAAGCTGCGCTCGGTTCATCCCCGCGATCTGATCGATCAGCTGATCGACATCGCTCGCTACATGAACCGCCCGCCGCGTCTGACCAAAGAGCTGATTGATCGGTCCGCCGAAAGTTACTTCGTCGAATTATAGGCTCCCAGGTCGCGTCGGAAGTGGGTGAGACATGCCTGGACGACTGCCGTCAGGGGTGAACGTATACCTCCCTCGACCCGCCGGCGCTTCGTCGACACGTATGCACTCGCTTGCACAGACTTGGGTGGCTATCACCGGGATGGAGCCAATCGCGCACCATGACCCGCACGTTTGATGGAGCGCCCGTAGCCCGTCATCTGGTCTTCGTCTTACAGGATGGATCGTTCGCCGTACAGTGGGAGGCTGGCCATGTCCAGGATATTTTCTCCGGGCGGCAGCGTCCTTTCCAGGATAAAGACTACGGGCACGCCATTACCGACTACGAATTAGAACAATTGCGCGAGGCCGGGCGCGTTTCGCACTACGACCGTTCCTTTGTGTGGCTGCACGCTCTGCCCGAGGGCGACCGCTTCAGCCGCTTTAAGGTTCGGAAAGAAACGCATGGGCGGGTCCGGCAATACTATCTGAATACCACTCTGCCCAGCCAATACCTGGGCCGGGTGCAACAGCGGCTGGAGGAGTTGGGCCTGAACAAACGTTACATGGCCCGCGAAGAGAGTGGATTGGTGGCGATCATCAAGCAGGATGGCCAGCTGTTCAGCCGTCTGGCGGATGCTGAGGCCGCCCAAAACATGCTGCGCCGCGCTGCTCCTCAGTTCCTGCAAGACGCCGCCGTGGCGTTTCTGAAACGAACCAGTACAGTGCCCCCCCAGGAGATGATCTCAGCTCGGT
>DAOTXK010000158.1:0-5949 GCA_034435395.1 Anaerolineae bacterium
GCCCTTCAGCGGTCAGCCCTTCAGCGGTCAGCCTTCAGCGGTCAGCCTTCAGCGGTCAGCCCTTCAGCGATCAGCCCTTCAGCGGTCAGTGGCGGTGGCCGGACCGACGACAGGCTCGCCGGTCTGGCCAGCCGCGCCATGACGATTCTAGTCCACTTCGGGGGACTTTTCATCTTTTCGGCCAGGGAGCGCGCGGTCCGTCCCCTGGTGCGAACCGACCCGTCCGGGTTTCTTCGGCAAGCCTGGCCGGGCACGCCAGGTCAAAGTCTGCGGACAGGCCCCGCTCCACCGGGCTGGCCTCTCAGCGGGCCATGGCCTGTTGGCGGAGCGACGGCTCCAGCTTTTCGATGGCATACCGCAGCGCCAGGCGGGGCATCTCCGCCCGGTGGGCCATGACGTAGGCGAATACCCGCTCCGGCGCGCGATTGCTGACCTCCTTAAGCAGCCAGCCGTAACCCTTCTGCACCATATCGTCGGGATCGGCCAGCAGCGCATCGGCGACCCGGAAGGCCGCGTCCATATGCGCCCCCCGCCGGACGGCACAGATCAGGACCACCGCCGCCGCCCGGCGCAGCCAGCGGTTATCGGAGGCCGCCCAGGCCATCGTCCCCGGAATCAGCGTCGGAAACTCGTAGACCAGAACCCCCAAGGCGTGGGTGCACAAATCATCGCCGCTTCCCCAGCCATCCACGTACTGGCGGAGCCACCGCTCAAAGCGGGCGAAGTCAGCGGCTTCATAACGCTTCCGGCAGCGAAACGCCCAGTCGAACGCGACCGTGCGCGCCGGATGATCACCCGCCTCCAGCAGCGCCTCACAACAATCAAAAATCTCGTCCTTGGTCAGGTGCCTGACCGCCCGATAGTGCGCCGCCGCGATGCCCCTGATCACCGGCGTGGCCAGCCAGACGGCCTCCCCGCCCGCCCAGGCCGCGCCCCGGAGGTTTCGCCCGTCGCGGGCGGCATCGGTCAATGCCCGCCGCACCCCTTGAACGACCCCGGTCATGGTCAGGTCCTCCGTCTGATCGTCTGTCAAACGGGCGGCTCGCCTGGCAGCGCCCTCACCGCCCGAAGCGGAACCAGCTATAAGCCACGCCCGCCGCCAGGCCGACGTAGATCACCGGCCCGGCCAGCAGGAAGAGCAGTTCCCCCGCCGGGACGCCCAGCAGCAGCCATCGCAGCGGGTCCCACAACGCCGGCAGCGCCCCCGCCACGATCCCGGCGGCCACCACGTAGCCGGTGTAGCGCCCGCGCCGCCGTTTGGTGGCCCACAGCACCACCTGCGCGATCAGGCCGCCCGCCACCGGCGACAGGATCAGGGCGAACAACAGCCCCAACTGCGGCACGATGAAGCCCGCCACCAGCCCCATGGCCAGGCTGATGCCCCCGGCGATCACATAATCCAGGTTGGTGGCCCTATAAAACACGTCCTGCTGGCCGCGGACACATTCCTTGCAGCGGTAGCCCACCGGCGTCGGCACGGCGCAGCGGGTGCACATCGGGCGACCGCATTTGTTGCAGCGCAGCGCCGTCTCCACTGTGGGATGGACGGCGCAGTACAGCACACCGTCGTCGGCGAGGGCGGCTTCGGCGGCGGGAGCGCCGTCATCGCCGGGCGCGGGCTTCAATTCGACGTTTTCGGTCAAGTCGTCCATTGTGCCATCATGCCTTGTCGGAAGATCATGGTCCGTCGGGCCAGTTGCGTTGGGGGCGGGAGCGTGTGGGATGGCGCGGCTCTAGCCGATCCAGCAGGGAACGGTAGAAGTAGGTCCGCTCGCGCAGGCGGACGAAGCGGCTGACATCCTCGCTGGCCTGCACGGTCACGCGGTCATCCGGCTCCAGGTTCGCCGCCAGCATCCCGTCCACCGTGAGGACGGTCTGGGTGCGCGTTTCCGGGGAGACGAACACGTCGATGACCGCCCCTTCAGAGACCACGATAGGCCGGTCCATGCTCAGGTGCGGGGCCACCGGGACGACCAGGATGTTGCGCAGCTCCGGCGGCAGGATCGGGCCGCCCACCGCCAGGGCGTAGGCCGTGGAGCCGGTGGCCGTGGCGATGATCAGGGCATCGGCGGAGAAGGTCGTCGTCCACGCCCGGTCGATGTAGGTCTCCAGCCAGACGGCGCTGGCCACCACCCCCCGGCCCAGCACCACGTCGTTGAGCGCCTGCCCCTGGGACAGGCATTCGTCGCCGCGCCACGCCCGATAAGCCAGCATCATGCGCGCTTCGATCCAGTAGCTGCCCTCCAACAAGGCATCCAGCGCTTCCGGCCACTTCTGAGGGCCGGTGACCTCGGTCAGGAAACCCAGACGGCCCACGTTGACGCCCAGCACCGGCACGCCGAAGGGGGCGCAAATGCGGGCCGCGCGCAACATCGCCCCATCCCCGCCGATGGCGATCACCATGTCCGTGCCGGGAGAAAGCTCGTGGATGGTGCCGATGGCCTCCCCGGTGCGCACCCACACCTCCAGACCACGGGCGGAAAGGCTGTCGGCGATGGCTTCGGCCAGGGGAGTCGTCGCGGGGCGCAGGGGATGGGCCAGCACCCCGACGGTGCGCAGAGTATTCAAGAGAGCCGTCCTCCCAACGGACACCGGACGGGCGCGTCGCCCGGACAATGCGCCCATTATAGCGGCAACGAAGGACCGCGCGCCAGACGGGCGGGCGGCCAGCCCCACGCGCTTTATTTTACGCACAAATGTTCTATCCCGCAATGGCCGGTCCCGACCAGCCCGCTGGCGGCGGAGCGCGGTATAATCTCCGCAGCAACAATGGCCAGTCTGGAGCGTGTGGCGATGGCCGTCACCAGAACCCGCACCCAAACCCAGTGGACGTACCATGATCTGGACGACCTGCCCGACGACCTGGTGCGCTATGAGCTGTGGGAAGGGGAGCTGATCATGGCACCTGCGCCTGTCACCGCTCATCAAGAGTTGGTCAAGCGCATCCTGAAGTTATTCGTGAAATACGATCCTGATGAAGCGAAGGGGACGTACTACGATGCCCCATTAGATGTGGTCCTGAGCGAGAGCATCAGCCTGCAGCCAGATTTCTTGTGGATCGCGCCCACCAACGCCGGGATCATCCAGCCGGAGCGGATCATGGGCGCGCCGGACCTGGTGGTGGAGGTGCTCTCCCCCGCCACCGCCGACGCTGACCGGGGTCGCAAGCGCGGTTACTACGCCAGCGCCGGCGTCCGCGAGTACTGGCTGGTGGACCCGGAGACGCGCACCCTGACCATCCACGCCCTGGGCAGCCAGACCTACACCGTCTACGAACCGGGCGCGGTCGCCCGGTCTGCCCTGCCGGAACTGGAAGGGTTGCAGGCGGAAGTGGCCGGACTCTTCGCCGATCTGCCCTGAACCCTCCCACCCTTGGCTGGCGCTTCCGGCCTCCGGCCTCTGGTCTCCGGCCTCTGGCCTCCGGTCTCTGGCCTCTGGCCTCTGGCCTCCAGTCTCCGGCCTCTGGCCTCCGGTCTCTGGTCTCTGGCCTCTGGTCTCTGGCCTCTGGTCTCTGGCCTCTGGCCTCACCTCATGTGAGTGATCTTCCAGCAGCGAAAGGCACATCACCGTGCGGCGTCCGGCAACAGTGTTATGGCGGGGCATCCTCGCGGCCTCCCTCCTATCGATTGTGCGAACGGCTCCCCTCCGGGCGCAGGGTGACGGCTCCTGCCCGGCGCTGGTGAGGGACGGGCTGGACGCCCTGCACGTCAACTGCCAGGACGCCGGACGGGACACGGTCTGCCGGGGATACAGCCCGCTCACGGCGGATTTCTGGATGCCCAGGGACGCCCCCGCCCTTGACGATCCGGGCGCGACGGTCCCGGCGCGGGACGTGCGGGCGCTCGCCGGGTCGCCGCTCTCGCCAGCCGAGGGAAGCTGGGGACTGGGCCTGCTACGTCTGGGGGCGGACGCGCCCGACGCCCTGCCGGATCGCCACCTCACGCTGCTGATGTTCGGCCAGGTGACGGTCGAGAACAATGTCCCGCCGGAAGAGGCCCGTCCGCCGGTCATGCCCATCGCCCTGACGGCCACCGCCGGGGTCAACCTGCGCGGCGGGCCGGGCACAAACTCCCCCATCGTCGGCAGCGTGCCCGCTGGGGGGACCGTCCAGGCCATCGGGCGGAACGCGGCGGGTGACTGGTTCCAGGTGGCGACCGACGGCGGGCGCGCCTGGGTGACCGCCCAGTTCGTGCGGGCAGCGGGCGACCCGTCCGCGCTGCCGGTGATGACCGAGGGCACGCCCCCCGGCCCGCTGCAATCGTTCGCCTTCCAGACCGGAGTCGGCCGGCCGCCCTGCCGGGAAGCCCCGCCCGACCATCTGCTGATCCACAGCCCGGCGGGGATGCCCCTCACCTTCACCGCCGACGGCGTGACCTTCACCCTGGTCTCGGCCACCGCCGCCCTGCAGGCCGCCGACGGCCGGCTGACCGCCACCGTCTTCGCCGGCGAAGCGGAGGTGCGGGTCGAGGAGGGATGCGCGGCGGGCTGCCGGGCGACCATACCGGCAGGCTACGCGGTGGACGTGCCGCTCAACCCCGACGGGCGGGCCGCCGCCGGACCACCAGGGAACATCCGCCTGCTCGACCCCGACCGGTGGATCGCCTACCTCGACATGTGGAGCCGCTTCCCGGAAGGGCTGGCGGGCGTCCCCGCCTTTGACCTGTGGGGGCTGCTGGCGGCCACCGGCAACCTGGCCTGGAACGACGTTGAGATCGCCCTGACCTGGGACAGCCCCGCCGACCTTGACCTGACCGTGATCGAGCCGAACGGCACGGTCATCTACTACGGCCATCCGGAGTCGGGCACGGGCGGTCGCCTGGCAGCCGACGCCAACTATCCCTGCGGGGGCGGTGCTGAGCCCCACGAACTGGTGTCGTGGCCGACCGGACGGGCCCCTCACGGCACCTACCGCGTGCGCATCGACCAGTTCGATTCCTGCGGCGCGGCGGCCACGACCTGGACCCTCACCGTGCGGGTCAACGGGCAGGTGGCGCTGACCCGGCAGGGGGCCGTCACGCCGATGACCTATACCTTCGCCCGGTAGCTGGTGTATCTATCCGGGTATTCACGGTCAGGGGGCTTATGAGCTTTAGGCGTAGCCACCCGTAGGCCGTCCGCGCGCCAGTAGCGGCGCGATGAGTCGCGCCGTTTTGGGTGGGCGTCGGACCTCAGTCCGCCGCTACGATCAGGCGTCGAGTACCTGGGCTACGTCGGTCGATATCCCACTGAACTGGCGAAAGTTTATAAGCCCCTTGCTGACAGGCTTTTGATGATTTTTCGGATGGGTTCTTAAGCGCCACCACACCCGCCGCCACCGGCCCGGTTCATTGTGCCCGGCATGGCGTTGCTTTATACTGATATATGCAGCACAGCAACGGATAACTTAACCTGGAGAGATAGACTGATGTTAAAACACCTCATGATGGTTTTGCTTATGGTGGCCCTGCTCGGTCCGGCGCTGGACCGGCCAGCCGTCCAGGCCCAGGGCGATGAAGAAGCCTGCCGGACGGTGGTCGCCGATGCGCTGACCGCGCTCGACCAGAACTGTGTGGACACTGGCCGCAACGAGGTCTGCTACGGGCATAACCTGCTGACCACCGAATTCTGGGAAGCGGTCAGCGCCGACGTGTTCGCCAACCCGGCGGATCGGGTCCCTGCCCAGGACATCCGCACCATCGGCGGCTCCGCCCTGGAGCCGGCCAGCCAGCTCTGGGGGCTGGGCCTGAT
The DNA here is from genome assembly GCA_034435395.1 of Anaerolineae bacterium. Lineage (GTDB taxonomy): Bacteria > Chloroflexota > Anaerolineae > Aggregatilineales > Ch27 > DAOTXK01. Next base: position 5,728 of record DAOTXK010000158.1, read on the forward strand.
GCGGTTGCAGGCCGACATCCCGGACACCCTGCCGGGGCAGGCGGTGACCTTCCTGCTGGTGGGCGACGTGGAGGTCGAAAACGCCGTCTCGCCCGCTGAGGTGCGCCAGCCGGTGACGCCCGTCAACGTGACGGCCACCACCGGCGTCAACCTGCGCGGCGGCCCCAGCACCAACTTCGCCCTGGTCGGCAGCGTGGCGGCGGGCGCGGTCCTGCCAGCCAT
>DAOTXK010000159.1:0-16280 GCA_034435395.1 Anaerolineae bacterium
TCTCTACCCTGACTGCCGCGAAAGGGTTCGCGTCCGCCGCGATCATCAGGCGATGGCCCAGCGGCCAGCCCTGGGCGTTGGTCAGCGGCTCGCCCGTCGTCCGGACCTGCTCCTGGAGCGCCTGGGCGGCGTCCACCGGCAGCGGCGGCAGGATGACGATCGCCCCTTCGTCGGGCAGCAGCAGGCCGTACTGCCTGGCCAGCGCCACCGGCGGGAACGCGAACGTGTCGGCGGGCGGCAGGATCACGTCGCCGCCGGGCAAGGCTTCGCCGCCGTAGGGACGGACCGCCGGGAAGGCCCCGGAGGCGCGCAGGAAGACGACCGCGTTGCCGTGGTTGAGCAGCTCAATCGGCAGGTAGACCGGATGGTCGGCGCGGGCGGTGTGGTTCAGCAGGTCCTGGTAACTGAGCAGGTAGTACCCGTTCAGGCTGAGCCAGCCAGCCGGGTCGGCGGTGACCAGCGGCTGCTGGCGGTACTGGTATTGCACCTGGCTGTACGTGTAGCCGAGGCTGCCGACCCCAATCAGCGCCAGGATGGCCACTCCCAGCCGCCGCAGGTGGGGCCGGGCGGCCAGCGCCTCCAGGACGGTCCCCGCGCCCAATCCGGCCAGCAGGGCCAGCGGCCCAAAGATGCCCACCATCCGAATCGGCGTCTCCGGCTGCTGGGAGAGGGTGGCTGGCAGCAGCATCAGCGGCAGCAGGAGGAGCGGGGCCAGCCAGCCGGGCCTGCGCCAGCGCCCCAGGCTGGCCCCCAGGCCGATGATGGCCAGGATCAGCAGGGCCGGGTTGAGGTAGGGCGTGGTGAAGGTGTTGTAGCGGATGGATTCGTAGAAGGTGGGCGGCAGGGCAATCGGCTCCAGCGAGCGCCGCAGGGCCTCCAGGAAGCCGCCGGGGTCGGCCAGGGGGTTGGCGTGGTTGGGTCGGATCATGTCCACCCGCCCGCCCAGCCAGTTGGGGATGCGGAAAAAGAGATACAACCAGGGCAGGAAGGTGATGGCGAAGGCTCCCCCCATCGCCAGCAGATTTCGCCCGCCGGGCCACGTCCGGCGGTCCAGCGCGGCGTTGACCAGCACGATCAGGCCCGCCGCCAGCGGGAACGGCAGCCCGGCCAGGTAAAACTCGGCGGCGAGGGCGGTCAGCGCCCCTGCCAGGGCGTAGTGACGCCCTCGGCCCGTCTGCCAGCTCCAGGCCAGCGCCGCCAGGGCCAGCAGGCTCAGGGGTGGGACCCAGTTGACGCGGTAGGCGCCCCGCCCCAGGATCACGTGGGCGGGCAGTGCGGCCAGGGTGACGCCCGCCATCAGGGCGATGGCCGCGCGGCGGGGATGGCGGCGGTAGAGGGCCTGGGCGGCGGCGATGACCCCGGCCACGGCCAGCACCCCCAGCCAGGCGCTGAACAGGCGGGCGGTGAAGGGCCTCACCCCGGCGAAGGCCAGCCAGGCGGCGCGGACCAGCACATCGAACGGCTCCGGGCGGTCGGTGAAATACAGCGGCAGGCCGTAGCCGTTGATCAGCCGCCAGGCTTCGGCGAGGTTACGCCCTTCGTCGCTGTGCAGGCCGCCCGGCAGGTCATACAGGTCGGCGACCCGCAGCCAGAAGGCGGCCAGCAGGACCCCGATCAGCAGCAGGCGGTAGGCGGTCAGGTGAGGGGAGACGGGCGACAGTCGCATGGGTTATCCCGGTCTGGTTGGCGCTCGTTCAGGCGGGCATCACCGCGCGGCGGGGCCTGCCTGAAAACATGCGCACGCTCAGCGTTTCCGGAAAGGCGCACGGTCAGCCGTCAGATGCTCAAAGCATCTGGCTGATACCACTTAAGCCCGCTAAAGGGACTGGACCGGACCAAGCCTGCGTATGGAGCCTTTAGCGCGCTTGCCATAAGTTCGCGATACCGGCGCGTGCCAGTTACCCATAGAAATTGCGCCAGGGGACACCGGGTTTTAACCCGGTGGGGAATGGCGCTTACCTCCTTTCACTTGCTTGCAGTCCGAACGAATGTGCGGTACGCTTCAGACCAATACGACCGCCCAACATGTTGGGCGCCAACAAGGGACAGCAGGATAATAGCCTCAGCCCGCGACCGGTGCGGCTCTTTGACAACCGAGTGTAGGCGGTTGCCCAGAGAAAGCGTTCTGTGCGTAAAACACCCGACGTACATAAGAGAGAATCTCCTCTCAGGCCCGGACGGGGCCTTCAGGACGTAACGTGAGCCGTTGGGCTGAGCGTGTCCTGAGAAGCTCCCTGCTTTAGCGGGGAGAGTCGTCACGAACCTAATCTGTCAATCCTCGATTCGCGACGCTGTGCCGACCAGCCGCTCCGGTCTCATGATCCTATCTCTGGCCCAGCACCAGCAGCCCCAGGACCAGCAGCAGCCCGCCCGACCACAGGAAGGGCACGATGATCCGCTCCTGGAGCGGGTTCTCGTCCACCAGTTCGATCAGGGGGTTATCCGGCGTGGGCGGCTCCGGGCGGAACTGCGGCGCGATCAACCAGGCCAGTCCTACTCCCCCCAGGAAGCCGCCGATGTGCGCCCAGTTGTCGATCAGGCCGCTACCCACCACGCCGATGAGCAGGTTGAGCACCAGGAGGTAAATCAGGCTGTTCAGGCGGCGGCGGGCGAACTCGCCGAAGACCCGCCGGTTGCGGTAGAGAAAAACCATCTCCGCCCCGAAGATGGCGAACAACGCGCCGCTGGCCCCCACGCTCCAGCCGTCGCTCAGGATCAGGCTGGCCAGGGAGGCCGTCAGCCCGCCCAGGAAATAAATGATCAGGAAGCGGGCGTGCCCGAAGAGGCGCTCGATGTCCGTGCCGATCTCATAAAGCGCATAGCCGTTGAAGAACAGGTGCGCCAGCCCGCCATGCAGGAAGATCATGGTCAGCAGGCGGTAATACTCGCCGTCCTGCAGGATGAACGGGTTGATCTTCGCGCCGTAGACCAGCAGCAGTTCCTCCCCGCTGCGCACGGGAATGCCCTTGATGATCTGGACTCGATCCACCGGGATGACCTGCCCGGCCAGGTACACCAGGACGATGACGCCGAGCAGGAGATAGGTGAAGGTGGGCGGAGTCTGCGGCAGCCGGAGCGGGATACGCGGGGGACGGGGGCCGGGCAGCGGCAGGCCCGGCGCGGGCGGTCTCCCGCCTGGCTCAGAAGGGGCGGGCTGTTGTTCGTCATGGTCCGTGCTGTATTCGGGTTGCATAGCGCCTCGCTTGCTGGGTCGGGACGGACGGGAGCCGGTGGACCAACCCCGGCGGACGGGCTGGCTTGGCGGGCAAGGCCCGGCGGTCAACGAGTCCAGTCCAGTCCAGATCGGCGGCGGCAGCGCCCGGCTGACCGTTCATTGCGGGATAGGATATAATCCGCGATAGAATATAAGCGAGGGAGATTATACCCAGTTTTGCGAGGGATACCGTGCCCTATTACGACTTTTACTGCCAGGACTGCCGACGCCGGGTGACGCTGTTTTACAAAACCTACGCCGACTATGACGCGGCGGTGCCAACCTGTCCCCGCTGCGGCGGGACGAACCTCGCCCGCCGGATTCGCCGCGTGGTGGTCGCCAAGTCCGACGATGCCCGCTTCGAATCCCTGGCCGATGAGGCGGATCTCTCCCAGCTGGAGAATGCTGATCCGGCCACCATGGCCCGCTACATGCGCCGCCTTGGCGAGGAGATGGGCGAAGACCTGGGGGACGAATTCACCGAGGTGGTGGAGCGGCTGGAGAAGGGCGAAAGCCCGGAGGACATCGAGGCCAGCATGCCCGACCTGGCGGGGGATATGGGGCCAGGCGGGGCTGACCTGGATGAGGCGCTGGCCGGTTAGGCCGCCCTGGGCCATATCCTTCTCTGGCCGGGAAGGGCGGCCAGAGCGGCTCGTCAAGGAAACCATGCATGGACAAATTTCGGGATACCTGGTTGACGGCGACCATCTTCCGGTCCGAGCGCGTCAAGGTGGGGGAGGATGTCCTGTACAACCTGCCGCCAGACTCCTCGACCGTCAGGCACCTGTGCATCAAACCGGACGAAGCGGAGGCGGTTATCGCCGCCGTGTCGGGCGGCACGCTCACCCGCCTCGGCCAGACGTACCGCCCCAGCGGGGTGATTGAATGGCCCTCGGTGGCGAAAGGGGTGGGGGCCAGCCTGGCTCTGAGCCTGCCGGTGGCCCTGATCTTCAGCCTGTTGCCCTTTGGCCTGATCTTCATCTCGGCGCTGGTGCTGGCGGGGATCGCCGTCTTCATCGCGATCCGGTTCGTCAGGGTGCGGCATATCGCCCTGGCGGGGGTGGGGGGGGCGTTGGGGGCCGGGGGCAGCTATCTGACCTGGCAGTGGCTGGAATATGAAGATTTCCGCGGCGACTTGCGGGCCGAGATCAGCCAGCAGCGGCCCGACCTGACCTGGGAGGAGCTGGACCAGCAGGTCGAGCGTATGCTGGAGGAGCAGGTGGGGGCGTCCGGCGTGGTGGGGTACATCCAGTATAAGATGCGCGTGTCGCGGGCGGGCGGCGAGGCGAGCCAGGAACCCCACTCGCTGGTGGAGGTGTTCGAGCTGGTGCTGGATGTCATCAACAGCGAGAACCTGAGCGGGGTGTGGTTTTTGATCCTGCACCTGGCCGAGCTGGTGTTCGTGATCGCCCTGGGGGTGGCGGCCATGGTTCTTAAGGCGCTGGCCCCCTATTGTGAGGTCGACCGGACGGACATGGTGGAACGCCGCCTGTTCCCGGCGCTGCCAGGGGAGGCGCAACGCCTCACGGAGGCGCTGGTCGGGGAGCGGCAGACGCCGGAAGCGCGGGCGCTGCTCAACCGGGTGCGGGCCTTTGCCGCGCCCGTCTTTCTGGAGCTGGTCTACTGCCCGGTCTGCTATCAGGCTTACCCGCGCTGGCAAATGGTCGGCGAGGCCTACCAGGAGGTGCGAACCATCCCCCTGGGCCACCTGGACGGCGATCATACCCGCGAGATGCTGACGGTGGCCGGCCCCCTGGCCACGGAATACGCCCGGCGGGAGAGCCGGGCATACCTGGCGTTCGTCAAAGAAGGGCGGCAGGATACCGGGGCCGCCAAAGCGGATGATCACCAGGGAACGGCTCCTTAGCCGCGCCGGGGCGGGAGACAAAAAAGCGCGCGCCCAGGCCGGACGCGCGCCGAACGTTTTTTTCAGGAAGATTGTTCAGCCGTCAAGCTGGCCGTTTCTCTCGCCGGGCTGCACGCTCTTGTGGCTGACGCCGAACATGCGGCGGTGGGTCACCAGATACCCCCGAATCGGATTACGCTGCCGGGCGCGCAGCGACAGCACCCAATAGCGCCGTTCCGAGGGCTGGCGCGGCCCCTGTAACTGTCTCCAGTGTCGGGTCTGTCTTTTGGTAAGTCGTGCTCTGGCCGGCGCGGAAACGGTATAGGGACGTTCTGAGGAGTCGGTGCGGGGGGCGTTGTCGGACATGGAGAAACCTCCTTATCGTCTGGCACCTGTACTCTCAGTATCGGCGCAAACCGGGGCGGGATCAAGCGAGATTAACGGATTTCTAACCAGGGCCGATGGCGTTGCTGACGGCGCTCAGGCGGCGGCCTCCGGCGGCGGGGGGTCGCCGGACGACTCGCCCGCCCGCAGGGCCTCGACCTCGCGCCGGAGCAGGGCCATCTCCTGGGCGAGCTGTTTATTCTCGTCGGCCAGGCGGGTCAGGACGGTGCTGTAGTAGAGCAGGATCAGCAGGAAGAAGCCCACCGCCACCACAAACAGCACCGTGGCCCGGAAGATGCCGGTGAGGGCCGTGATCAGGTCCAGCGGCGCGCCCCACACGCTGAGCAGGATCAGCACCGCCCCGGTGAGCAGCCACAGCAGCGAGAACTCCTCGCGCAGCCGCCGGCGGCGCACCAGTTCCAGCACCATCAGCAGCATGAGGACGGTGACGACGACGCCGAAATATTGCCGTTCCATAGTCAGTATGCGCCTTCAACTCCCGGTGGTCAGCGGTCGATGTGGCCTGAAGTATAACGTCGGTGCCGGGGGGGATGCCAGCGGCTCCGGCCCGCCGGGATTCTCCGGCGTATGATAGGGGCTTGCTTCCGGGGACGGGGCACAGGAGGAGAGCGGCCATGATCCGGCTGATCGTAAATGCCGACGACTTCGGGGAATCGCCGCCGGTTAACGCGGCGGTCATCCAGGCGTTCCGCGAGGGCCTCCTCACCAGCGCCAGCCTGATGGTGACCGGCGACGCCTTCGCTGAGGCGGTGGCCCTGGCCCGCGCGCACCCTGACCTGCGCGTCGGCCTGCATGTGGTGCTGCTGGGGGGCCGGTCGTGCCTGCCGCCGGGGGACGTGCCGGGACTGGTCGACGGGCAGGGGCACTTCCCGGAGAATCCACTGGCGGCTGGCCTGCGGTGGGCGTTTCAGCCGTCGGCCCGCCAGCAACTCCGCCGCGAGGTCGAGGCCCAGGTGGCCCGTTTCCTGGACACCGGCCTCCCCCTCGACCATCTGAACAGCCACCGCCATTTTCACGTCCACCCGGTGGTGTTCGACGCGCTGTCCGAAGCCGCCGGGCGGCTCGGCGTCCCGGTGCGGTTTCCCGCCGAACCCTGGCGGCTGGCGTTGGGGCTGGACCGGAGAAACCTCCGGCAGCAGATCGGCTATGCGGTGATCTTCGGGCTGCTGGCGGCTTACTACCGTCCCCGGCTGGCCTCCCGGCGCGTGGATGGCCTGTTCGGGCTGTTGCGGACCGGGCACATTGACGAGGCTTACGTGGTCCGGCTGTTGCAGCGCCTGCCGGAAGGGACGTATGAACTGTACGCCCATCCCCGGCTGGACACCGCCCAGGGGCGGCGCGAACTGGCGGCGCTGGTCAGCCCGCAGGCCCGCCGCATCGTCCAGGCGCGCCCCATTAAGCTCACCAGCTACGGTCAGTTGTGAAAGGCGACTTTCCCGCCCGGAGGTTCCAGCGCCGCCATCCGCCCGTCTCTGGCGACCAGGTAATCGCGGCCCGCCCAGTGCACGCGGCTGTCGGTGAAGCTCAGCACCCACATGAGGAAGCTGAAGGCGTCCTTAAACGGCATCAGCCAGGCCACCCGCCAGTAATCCGGCAGGCCGTTCAGACGGGCGTTCATGTAGCCGCCTTCCAGCAGGCGGAAGACCAGCGCCAGGCCCACCAGGTGCCAGCCGCTGGGGGAGAAGTTGGTGAGGAGGAGCCACATGGTCGAGCAGACCATCAGGTGGGTGATGACGCTGAAGAACCAGCCGGCTGGCTGATTCACCCGGATGGTACGCGACCAGCGCACCTGATGCCGGAACAGATCGCCCAGTCGCATCGTCGGCAGGCAGTTCTCGACGATGTAGTCCGAGATCACGATCTGGTATCCGGCCTGGCGGACGCGCACCCCCAACTGATGATCGTCGGCCAGGTAATCGGCCAGCGCGGCGAACCCTCCCGCTGCCTCCAACACCTCGCGCCGGATGGCCACGGTCGCCCCCATCACGAAGCGGGAGCCGAACAGGCGGTTGGCGACCAGCACTGACGGGATGAAGTCCACGTTGATCATCAGCGCTTCTACGGCGGCGGGAGTCGTGGCTGCCTGGCGGGAGGTGTACAGGCAGGTCACCAGGCCGATCAGCGGGTCCTGGAGCGGCGCGACGACCCGCGCCAGGTAATCCGGCCCCACGCGGATGTCGGCGTCGCTGAGCACCAGGACTTCGTGCTCGGCCAGGCGGTCCATGTGCAGCAGTTCGCTGATTTTGGGGTTGACGGCCAGCGGGGGATGGCACACTTCCCAGCGCACCGCCGCCCGGCACTCCGCCGCCAGCCGGGCTGCCGCTACCCGCTGCTGGTCGAGGTCGGCGGTGCCCAGGATCATCTGATACGGTGGATAATGCTGCTGGCAAAACGACTGCACATTCTGGTGAACCTGGTCATCCCAGCCGGCCAGCGGCTTGAGCAGCGTCACCGGCGGGCGGTAGGCAGTCGGGGCGGGCGTTTGGCGTCGCCGCCGGACGAACATCTCCACTTCATACAGAGAAAGGAAGTGATACAAAAAGGAGGCGATGACGATCAGGGATACGATGTCAAGAACTGTGATGGTAATGGGCAGCTCGATCATGGGCGTTCACCGTCAGGTCCCGGCAGAACCGTCGTTTGGGCGCGGCCTGGCGTACCGCGTCAGCAGGGTGTGGCGGGACATCCACAGCTCGGCGCGGGTGAAGGGGAAGGACGATCGGTGCCGCAGGCTGGCGGGCTGGTAGGCCCACAGGAGCGCCCAGCTATAACCCTGCTCGGCGGCGCGCCGCAGGCGTCCCCGGAAACCGGTCGGGGGCGGCAGATAGCGGAAGTCAAACCCCAACCGGTGCACCAGGCTGACATGGGACGGCTCCCCCAGCAGCAGAAACGATAGTTCTCCCCGACAGGCCACCACATCGGCCAGGGCGGGCATATCCTGGACATGGCAGGCCAGATCGACCAGCGAACGGCGGACGCACCGGTAAAAAGCGCGCCCCCAACTCAGGTCCGGGCCGTCGACCCCGATGCGGGGGAGGTGCTCATTCCAGAAGTGGAGTTCGATAATGGGATCGCCGATCTGGACCCGCGTGCCGTCAGACAGGGTATGGGCAACCCGGCTGCGCCCGCGGGCGATGCGGATGATGTTGTGGGGGGTCTGGCTGAACGCGTGGATGCCCATGCGGTGCCGCAGGATCGCATCGATGGTGATGATCAGGAGGCGCGCCGGACAACCCAGGGCGCGGCTGCCCCCCCGGCGGACGCTCATAGACGGTCCCCGCCTGCCATTCGGTCGGTTATGCCCGGTTAAGGCCAGTATAACCCGTTCCGCCGGGATGTAAAGCCGGCGCGGGCGGGGGCAGGCCCTTGGGGGCGTCCCCCTACCAGCGGCGCAACTGCTCCAGGCGGATCATGGCCGCCTGGTATTCGCGCTCCATCTGGGCGGCCATTTCGGCCAGCATATCGTGCCCCCGCCGCCGGTTGATCTTGTCATTCATGGCCAGTTTCAGCCGGTCGCTGGCCAGCAGATCGGTGCGGGCGAAACGCAGCTCAGCGATGCGCCCCTGGAGCTGGCGGCTGATCTGGCGCAGTTCCTTCAGGCGCAGGGCGGCCAGCGGCTCCTCCGGGTTGACGTTCTCCGGCTGGCTGGCCAGCGCCTCCAGCGCTTCCAGGTCGCGCGCCGCGTAGGCCTCGTTGATGCGGGCCATCAGCCTGGTACGGTAATGCCGGTCGATGGGATCGGTGGTCAGATCGGGGTGGTAACGACGGGCCAGTTGACGGAACAACTTTTTGACGCGGGTTTCGCGGTCGTCGGGGCCGTGGCGCGGCTTGGGGGCCGCCGAGGTCGGGCTGTCCGGCGGCTCGTCGACCGGCGGCAGCGTCCGCCACGTCTGGCGGTACTGCTCCTCCACCGGGACGTAATCGGGCGGCGGCTCCCATTCGGAGGGCAGGGGGTTATAATCGCCCAGGGGATGGTCGGTCCAGGTGCGGCGGCGGCGGTCCTCCAGCTCGCGGATGGCTGCCTGGGCCGCTTCCAGGCGGATGGCGACGGGTTTGACCACCCGGTCGTAGCGGGCCTCAAATTCCTTTAACTCGCGCTGGAGGTCCAGCACCTCGGCTTCCAGATCGGCCAGCTCGATCTGCTGCTGCTCGATCTCGGTTTCCACCTGGGCGATTTGCTGTCGGATGTCGTTCACGGTCAGGTCCTCGACACTGGTGATCCGGGGGGCGCGGGGAGGTCCCGTGGCCCTGGGGTCGCCCTTCACAGGCGCTGGCGCGGCATGCGCAGGGCGTCCAGCAGCACGGCCAGCAATACCTTGGTCATATAATAGGCGGCGCGCAACGTGGTGATCGACGAGGTGCCGCTGGCCCGTTCCCGCATGGTGACCGGCACCTCCCGCACGTGTAGCTGACCCTTGTGCATCAGGACGCGGGCTTCCGGCTCCGGGTAGTCGTGGGGGTATTCGTAGGCGCAGAAGGCGATGGCCCGCCGGTTGGCCACCAGGAAGCCGCTGGTCGGGTCGGTGGCCACCTGGCCGGTGATGAGGCGGATGGTGGCCGCCAGCAGCCGGATGCCCAGACGGCGCGACAGCGTGCTCCGGTAGCCATCCCCCCCGGCCAGGAAGCGTGAGCCGATGACCATATCCGCCCCGCTGGCCCGCAGTTCGTCGATCAGCGCCGGGATGAGGTCCGGCGGGTGCTGGCCGTCGCCGTCGATGCGCACGGCCAGGTCGTACCCCTGGCGGTGGGCGTAGAGGAAGCCGGTCTGGACCGCCGCGCCGATGCCGACGTTGTAGGGCAGCCGCAGCGTGATCGCGCCCGCCTGCCGGGCCGCCGCGCCGGTGCCGTCGGCGCTGCCGTCGTCGATCACACACACGTCGGCGGCGGGGACACTGGCCCGCACCTGGGCGATCACCCCGGCGATGTTGCCCGCCTCGTTGTAGGCCGGGATGATCACCAGCGTTTTGGGCAGGGGGTCTGGCGGTTGAGTTTCAGGGTTTGGGTGCATAACGTTATCGGCCACCAGTGTTGGTCAGGGGATTTCCCTTCGCGCTCAGAAATTACGGACGCCGTGTTCGCGCATCACGGCGCGGTACAGGCGCTCGTAGGCGTCGCCCACCAAGCGCCAGGTGTACTGCTCCTCCACCAGCCGCCGCCCGTTGGTCGCGATCTCCCGCCGCAGGGCCGGGTCTTGCAGCAGGTGAATCACGGCCTTGATGATGTCCTCCGTGCGCCGGGCCAGGATCACGTCTTTGCCGGGCGTGACATCGATCCCGTCGCAACTCAGCGGCGTGGCCACGACGGGGAGCTGCATGGCCATAGCTTCCAGGATTTTGTTCCTGATGCCCGCGCCCATCCGCAATGGGCTGACGTACACCATGGCGTTGTCCAGGTACGGGCGCAGATCGGGCACCCGCCCGGTGACCTGCACCCCCGGCGTCTTGACGGCGCGCAGGTCCGGCGGCGGATTGTTGCCCACGATCAACAGTTCGGCCTCCGGGATGGCCCGCCTGACCGCCGGGAAAATCTGCCGGACCAGGCACCAGGCGGCGTCCAGGTTAGGGTGGTATTCGAAGTTGCCGGTGAAGATCAACGTCGGCGAGTCCGCCTCGCCCTCGCCGGGCACAAACTTCTCCAGGTCGACCCCGTTGGGAATCACGTCCACCGGCAGGCCGGGGCTGAGGTGTTGCAGCATGTCGGCGTCTTTATCGGAAACCACCACCGTGCGCCGGTAGCCGACGTACATCCATGATTCGTAGTGGCGCGCCATCTCCAGTTGCAGGCGGATGATCAGCCGCTCACGGGCGGTCCGCGCCTGGGTGAGCGCCCGCTCCAGGTACAGGCTGTAGCTCTCGTAGGGCGCGATGACCGTCGGATAGCGGCGGAGCAACTCCCGGAACTCGTAGACGTGGATGCCGCCGAACAGATGCACCACGTCATAGATGCGCCGGTGCTGCACCCGCTCCTCGATGGCTTCCCACATCTCCGGCGACCAGCTCTGCGATTTGCGCCGGGGGAAGCGCCGCCGCTGCGAGACCGACCGCAGCAGCAGGCTGAGCGGGGTGCGGATCGGCTCGCGGATGAGGGTGACGGTTTTGAAGTAGCGCTCGTAGTAGGGCACGTCGGCCTGGTCCTGCGGATGCTGATAATAGGCCAGCAGATCGATCTGGTAGCCGCGCCGGGACAGCTGCCGGGCCAGGTTATAGGGGATCAGGCGGTCGCCGTGGTGGATCGGCCAGGGCGGGCAGCGCGAGATCAGCAGGATATCCGGGTTTCGAGGGTTGATGGTCGACATGGCTCTTCGCAACAAGGCGCGGCGATCATACGCTGTTCAATACTATCAGTAGTTACGCAGTTCCAGGTTCACCATCCTATTTTTTTAACCACAAAGACACAAAGTTCACGAAGAACACAAAGGTTTTTATAGATTTTCTTCGCGCTCTTGGTGTGCTTTGTGCCCTTCGTGGTGGATGACTCCGGCCAACTGCGTAACTCCTAACTATAATGGGATGTGGCGTTGGGCGCGATTGGCCGCGACGGTCGGCGTCAACCCCCCGGCAGGAACAGGGACTCCATGCGTTCGAACTCCTCCTGGGCCCGCTGGTAGTCGCCCGGATGGCCGATGTCCAGCCAGTAGTCCTGGCAGCGGTAGCCCATCACTTTTTCGCCGCCCGCCAGCAGCCGCAGTACCAGCTCCGGGAAGTCCAGGTGCTGGCCCGGCTCAATATACCGCAGCACCGACGGCTCATACACATAAATGCCGATGCTCACCGGGTAAACTTTCTCCGGCTTCTCCAGGTAGCCGGTCACGGCCCCCTCGGCGTCCATCTCGACCACGCCCAGCTCGATCCGCAGGTGTTTCTCGTAAGTGCCGATGGTCAGGGTGTTGCCGTGCGCCTGGTGGAAGGCGACCATCTGGCGGTAGTTGAGCGAGGTCAGCACGTCGCCGTTCATCACCAGGAAGGTGTCGTCCAGCCCCTCGATCAGGCCCAGCGACCCCGCCGTGCCCAGCGGTTCCCGCTCCTTGACGTAGGTCAGGTTCACGTCCGGCAGCGCGTCGTTGGCCGTCTGGAAGTAAGCCTGGATCAGTTCCGCCAGGTAGCCGACCGTCAGCACGATATCCTTAAAGCCGTAGTAGGCGAGCTGGCGGATGATGATGTCCAGGATGGGGCGGTGCCCCAGCGGCACCAGCGGCTTGGGAAACACGGTGGTGTAGGGGGCCAGGCGGGTGCCCTTTCCCCCGGCCAGAATCACGGCTTTCACGGTGGTTGGTCATCCATCACAGGTTTTCGGTCGGCGGGCGCGGGTGCGATCCCCCGCCTGTTCGCCGGGACAGGCGGGGCCAACAACGGAAAACGGCCCCGAACAACGGCGCACTGACTATCAGATAGTATACCCTGTCTGATAGTAATCCAGGTGGGCGGCGATCCAGTCGATGGTGCGTCGCAGGCCGTCTTCGAAGGCGATCTGCGGCGTCCAGCCCAGCACCTCCCGCGCCAGGGTATTGGCCGCGCACACCCGCCGGACCTCGCTCCTGGCCGGGCGCATCCGCGCGGCATCTTCGGAGACCACCGTCACCTCCCGGCCCACCAGCCGGATGATGGTCCGCGCCAGGTCGCCGATGGAAATCTCGAAGCCGGAGCCGATGTTAAACACCCGCCCGATGGCCGCGTCACATTCGGCGGCCCGGATGTAAGCGTCCACCGTGTTGGCGACGTAGGTGAAGTCCCGCGTCGGGTCGAGCGCGCCGAGGCGGACCTGGTTCCCGGTGAGCGCCTGGGCGATGATGGCCGGGATCACGGCGCGGGCGGACTGGCGCGGGCCGAAGATGTTGAAAGGCCGCAGCACAACCGCTGGCAGGCCGTAGGAGGCGACGTAACTCTCCACGATCTTCTCCGCCCCGATCTTGCTGGCCGCGTAGGGCGACTGGCTTTGCAGCGGGTGATTCTCGTCGATGGGCACGTACCGGGCCGTGCCATACACGTCGCTGCTGGAGGCGTGCACCACCCGGCTGACGCCCCCTTCGCGGGCCGCTTCTAGCACGTTGAGCGTGGTCATCACGTTGGTTTCGATGACCTGGTGCGGGTGCTGGAAGGAGTAGGGGACGCTGGTCAGCGCCGCCAGATGGAAGATGACCTCCACCCCGGCGACCGCCCGGCGCACGGCGGCCACATCCAGCAGGTCGCCCCGCACGATTTCCAGCGCGCCCAGGGTGGCGGCGGGCAGCTCCCCCAGCAGGCCGTGGCCATCGGACCCGGCGTGGACGAAACAGCGGACCGCGCAGCCAGCCGCGGCCAGCCGCTCGGCCAGATGGCCTCCCACGAACCCGCCCGCGCCCGTGATCAAGGCCCGTTTGCCGGTAAGCTCCATCGCTTTTCCCTGTCAACGGCGGTCACAATCGCCCCGGACCGCCTGATGTTAGCCGCTCCGGGGCGGATTGTCCAGTGAGGGTGGCCCGCGCCGCCGGGCCGTTGACCACGTTGATAGCAGCTACGGCAGGTGAGCCGCCGCCGATTTACTGCCCGCTCAGGAAACGGAGCATCACCAGCGCGGCCTGCTCGTTATCGAAGTAGTCGATGTTGTCGTCGTCAAACCAGTCGATCGGCTGGAACCCAGCGCAGTTGTCATAACTCCAGGCAAAACAGGCCTCGGTACGCGCCCAGAAGATCACGTCCCCGGAGGCGTTCTGGTAGTACACCAGGCGGTCGCGTCCAGTGTCCTGGCTGACCCAGAAAATCTGCTCCGCCCCGCTGACCGGGGCCACCAGATAGGCCCGCAGGGCGGGATTGTCGCTTTGCACCCCCACGCGCAGGTCGGACAGCCAGGTCGGCAGCGCTTTCCCTTCCAACAGCAGGCTGCCTTCGGTGTAGGTCAGGACTTCGTAAACCGATGCGACGGTGAATAACTCCTGCAACAGGTCATTCTGCTCCGGCCAGAAAGCGTCGTACAGCAATAAGGCCCGCCCGCCGTCGCGGATGAAGGCGTCCAGCGCCACCAGCGCCCTGGCGCTGGGTTCATAATGGTCGTTGTTGGTGTTATAGTAGCTGCCGTAGATGGCGGATACGACGTTGGCGTTTTGCAGTTGTTCCAGGAACTGGTCCTCGTTTTCGGCGATGATCAGATCGATGCCGTTGGCAAAGGCCAGTCCGTCCAGTTTGTCAAAGTATCTCCCTCCCAGGTACAGGACCACCGCGCCGCCGCTCCGACCGGTGGCCGGGACCGCGCCACCGGCGCAGGCCGCCTCAATGCGTTCCAGGGCGGCACGGGCCGCAGCGACCTGCTCCAGCGCGCCGGCGGTATTGCCCGCGTCGGCGGCCACCTGCGCATTGGCCAGCGCCGCATAAACATCGGTCAGGCGGATGGTGCAGTCGGGTCCCTGCGCCGCGCCCGGATAGGCGCCGACCAGCAAAGCCAGGACCATAACTGTGAGCAAAAGTGGACGTTTCATAGAGCCTCCTGTTTCTCCCATCCGGTCGATATTCTGATCCTACTCACCTTCGATCACCCCCGCCAGCACCTCGCTGAAACGCGCCGCGTAGAGCCGGACATCCAGGTGCCGCAGGACGTGCTGCCGCCCGGCCTGGCCCAGGCGGACCCGCAGGTCGGGATCGTCCAGCAGGCGGCGCACAGCAGCGGCCAGCGCTGCCGGGTCGCGGGGCGGGACCAGGTAGCCGGTCTGGCCCTCGATCACGGTCTCCGCTGGCCCGCCGACG
Organism: Anaerolineae bacterium; assembly: GCA_034435395.1. GTDB lineage: Bacteria > Chloroflexota > Anaerolineae > Aggregatilineales > Ch27 > DAOTXK01. The sequence continues at coordinate 15,179 of DAOTXK010000159.1, forward strand.
TTGGTGCTGACCACCGGCACGGCGCAGGCCATGGCTTCCAGGTGGGCCATGCCGAACGATTCGAAGTCCGAGGCGCAGACCAGCACGTCGGTGGCCCGCAGCGTGGTCACCAGGTCCCCGGTGAAGCCGGTGAAGATCACCGCCCGCTGGAGGTGGGGGTCGGCGGCGATCAGGGCCTTCATGGCCGCCTTATGACGGTCTCCCACCGCGCCATCCAGCACGTTATCCCCCACGATCAGGAAGCGGGCGTCCGGATAGTCCGGGGCGAGCAGGGCCGCCATGCGCAGGAAGTTGAGGTGGCCCTTGACCGGCTGGAAGCGCCCCAGGATGGTGATCACCGGGGCGTCCGGCGGGATGCCGAGCGCCTGCCGGACGGGCGCGCCATCCACGCCGGGATGGAAGCGGCCCACGTCCACCCCCAGGTGCCGCACTTCGACCCGTTCCGGCGGCATAAACGGCGGGTCGCCCAGGAAGCCCGCCCTGGTCCAGCCAGAATCGGCGAACAGGTGGGCGGCCTGCCGGAACAGCGCCCGCTGCCAGGGGCGGGGGTGCGTCCACTGGCCGTGCACCATCCACACCCAGGGCACGCCCGTCCGACGGCAGGCGGGGGCGGCCAGCGGCACGCTGTGATACTCCGGGCGGACGACGGCGATTCCCTCGCGGCGGATCAGAGCGGCGATTTTCCCCACCACCGGGAAACGCGCCCACAGCGCCGGGATAAAAACTGGCGTGGCCGGACGCCAGGGGATGAGGTGGACCGGCCAGCCCTGCGCCCGCCATAGCTCAGGGAAGGCCCCCCCGCGCGGGCAGAGCAGGTGCGGCGTCCAGCGGGCCGCGTCCAGGCAGCGGACCATCTCGTAGAGGCTGGTCTCGCCGCCGCCCAGGCCGGTGTGCGAGGAGATGAACAGGATGGGCGTGGGCGGTTTGGGGTGGTGAGTGTCAGGGCCGGCGTGATGGCTCATCGGGTTTCCTTGGTGGGTTCGCGCCCGTTATTCTACCACCGGGACGGGAAATTTGTCGGGGGGCGCGGGAGGAGACGTGACGGCGGCGCGGATGCCGACGGATGATCGGGCGCAAGGTGCGTCGGACTGAGGTCCGCCGT
>DAOTXK010000160.1:0-5026 GCA_034435395.1 Anaerolineae bacterium
GGGAAGGACCGCCCATGAATGCTCTCCCGATGCCCAGATAGGGTTCGCCCCATTATACTCCGTCCGGCAAGATGGATCATCGGTCGCCCTCGCCCACGGCCAGGGGGATGGCGACGGGCACCGAGACCCGGCAGGCCGGTGATCATTCACCTTTCAGTATGGGCTTTTTTAGCCACTGTGTATCTTGACTTTGCAGAACAACCTGTGCTTTGCTAAGAATGTAGGCTCCGCAATGGGTGGCCTCAATCCGTGTGGTCGTTCCCCTCATAAGCCACCGCCCATCGGTTTATCCGCTCCGGGTCAGCGCAGGCGTCGCCGCTGGAATCTCCTGAGTGTCAGTTCCGTTGAGCTGCTGTCACTCCGAAACATTAATTGGAGAGAAAAAACATGAGGAAACTGCTGTTTTTGCTGTCGCTACTGGCCCTGTTGATGGTGCCATCGGCAGCCATCGCCCAGGGAGGAGGATTCGACGAGTTCGGGTACAACTACCACGCCAGGATTTTTGTCGGTCCCGCCGATGGGGTGGACCGTGTCCTGGACGGAGCAGTGTGGGGCGATCCCACCTACGCCAACGACCATCTGGTGATGAAATGGTCACGGGCCTGGGATGATGCCCGGTTCCACGGCGCGGCCTGGACATGCGATGCCTGGGAGAACAACCAGTGGAACGGCAATGTCCCCGGCGGGAGTGGGGAGGTCTGGCATTACAAAGTCGTGTGGGTCGGCCCTGAACTGGAAGCCAGTCCCTGCTGGAGGGAAGGCGGATATCCGATCTGGGGCCAGTTTGAGGTCATCTTCTCCCATGGGACGGTGGCCAACGAACACTTCTGGGACGCCCATGCCAACCCCGCCGGCTACGGGGGATATTAGAAGGCACTCGCTCACCCCCTGAGCCAGGCAGGGCTTTTCGCCACCGGCAACGCTGGTCACACACCACCACCGGGCGCGCGCCCGGTGGTGATTTTTCCCTGGCTTCAGGGGACAGGGCTACGAATCGTCCGCCCCGGCCTCGGAGTCGTCGAGCAGGCGGCGGAGCTCGTCCTCCCACACGTCGTCCAGCGGGTCGAACGTCACCTCGGTAAATCCTTCCGACAGGCGGGCCAGGTATTCGCGCACGTTGAGCTGAGGGGCCGCCGCCTCCAGTTCACCCACCTTGTCATCCAACACCTGGAGGAGGCGCGCGCTCTTCTGCTCCAGATCGGCCAGGTCGAAGTCGGTCTTGAGCATGTAGTTGATGCGCCGCATGATGCCCAGCCAGGCCATGAAGTCGTTTTCCAGACGGATGGTGTTGCCGAACTGGGCCAGGTTGGAGAAATCGTACATCGGCACATACCCGTAAAAGCCGACGAATTCCATTCCCGTCTCGGCGGCGCGCCGACAGAGGTACGACCCGATGCTGGCCCCGCCGTGATAGTCCGACAGGCTGACGGCCAGGCGGCTGATCTCCTCTTTCATCGACGGCAGGCTGTAAATGCAGGAGACTGTACGCTCCTTATCATAGGGCAGCTCGCCATAGACCCCGCCCAGGCTGACAATACGCCGGACGCCCAACGCCTCCGCCGCCCCCAAAAACGCTGTTGCATAGGACTCGATGTCCAGATGCGGCTCGTCGCCCAAAAAGAAAACCACGCCGCGCTCGTCGTCGCCGGCGTAAAACAACTCATTGCGCGGCGTATCCAGTGACTCCGGGTAGCCTTCATTAAATTTCACCACCGGCCGCACCAGGTGATGGGTGCCGGGAATCTGAAAGAGGTAAAAGCCGCCGGGACGGATGAGGCCGATGGCCCGGGCCTGGTTCTGCTGGATCAGGTATTGAGGCAGGCCGGACGAGATCGACCCGGCATCCGCCCACTGACGCCAACCCGCGATCAGGTAAATCTGGCGCGCCTCTGGTCGCTCCCAAATCTCCACCGCGTCCGACATTTGCTCTACCTCCTACTCAGGTAACGGGCGCGCAGTCATCCCCCGCCTCCATTATACAGCGTCCGGGCCTGGGTAGGGGCGGGATGGGCCAGCGGGGACGCCGGCCCCCAGGAAAGACGCCTCCATCCACCGTGCGGCGGTCGGCTCGTCAGCCGCCCGCAAAGGCCGTTAAGGCCCGCCCCACCGGCAGGATAACGACCGTGTCGATGGCGGTGAGCCGCGCCAGCAATGCCTCCAGATAGCCCGCCCGGATCGGCCCCCAGCCCTCATCATCCAGGCCGTGCAGGTTGTAGATCAACCACCCGGCGGGCCTCGCCAGGAGCCGCGCAATCGCCTCTTCCAGATGGTGTTCGCAGTTCTCCGGGCCAAAGGCGGTGGTGGTGAGCTTCACCTGACCGGCAAAGGGCAGCGGGTTGATGCCCTCACCGTGGCACCGAAAGGCCCGCACCACCGTCGGCAGCCAGGCCTCCAGTTCGGGGGTCGAGGCGTTGTAGGGGAAGTTGAAGACGGCTTCTTCTGGCCGGAAGCCCTTGAGTTCCCGGGCGAAGATATCCAGACATTGCATGATCGACCGCTGCGCCTCCGGGAACGGCAGCTGGCTCAAATCTTCATGCCGGAGGCCGTGCGGCATGATCTCGTGCCCGCGCTCCTGCAATACGTTCCAGAGCGTAAAATCCCCTCGGACGAAGCCGACGTGATAGGCATCAGGCGGCACAAAAGTCGGCAGGTGCCCGGTGGCGATGACGTTTAAGCACGCCGCCAGATTAAATTTCTCGTAGATTTCGGCGATCCGGAGGAACGATCGGGCCATGCCGTCGTCGAAGCTCAAACTGATGAGGTGCATGGGGTCTCACCGCTTCCTTTCCCGACTGGCCACCGGCGGACGCCCGCGCCCGCTCCTGGGCCGCTCTAAGATAACGCGCCCTGGTCCCGCCTTCATCCTCAGACTGCCACTTCCCGCCCGCAGGCCCACACCCGCACCCCGTCCAGGCTGCCGCCCAGGACCGCCAGCGACGGCTGCCACTGGCCGGTGGCCGGGTCCAGCCGCTGCTCATACGTGCCCCACGCCCGCCCGTTCGACCAGAAGGCGCGGAACACCCCGTCTTCCGGGCTGGCCGCCACCACCGGGTCGAAGCGCATCTCGCCCCGCCCCAGGTCGCTGTGGAAACCGCTCAGCGCCAGCAGCAGCGCCCAGCTGGACATGGCGCGGGCGTAGTGGTGGCCGCACTCGACCTCGTTCCACGGGTTGCGGCGGTGGCCGTCGTGCCGGGCGCGGGCCGCCTCGACGACTGCCAGCCCCTCGTCCAGCCAGCCCTCGTAGATCAGATGGGCGGCCACCTGGTACTCGACGCCGGTCCACACCTCGTCGGAGTAGACGAAGGGGAAACGGGGACGCCCGCCGCGCGGCCAGGTGCACAGGATCAGCCCTCCCTCGTCGTTGAGGGCGAAGGTTCGCTGGCAGTTGACGTGATGGCGGAAGCTCCGCCGGAAGTTGTGATCGTGGACTGCCTTGATCGCCGCCCGCACGTGATCGGCGGGCAGCAGATCACCCAGGCCCAGGACGCGGGCGTGCAACTGGCCGAGCAGCTGGTCGGAGAGGCAGCCTTCGCCGTGCTGGTATTGGTGGGCGTTCACGTCGTCGATCTTCTGGATGTAGTATTCGCCATTCCACAGCAGCTCATCGACCCGGCGGCTGCTCCGGACGAAGGTCTCCCGGCAACGGGCGGCCAGGTCCGGCTCGCCCATCACGCCCGCCAGCTCCTCCACCGCCCGCAGCGCCGCCAGGTAATAGAGGGCACACAGCGGGTTGGGGCCGTAAAACTCGATGTCGTAGGTGTTGTGCTGCCGCCCGTCCGGCACGCCGTCGCCGTCGGTGTCCCACCGGGCGCTGGCGAAGTCGATGGCCCGCCGGATGCCCGGCCAGACCTCGGCCAGCCAGGCCCGGTCGCCGCTGAGCTGCCATTCGCGGTAGGCGCGCAGGATGCTGCCCATCTGCCCATCGACCGCCGCTTCCGCCCGTTGATCGGCCCACTGCCACACGAACGTCTCGCCGAAGGCCGGGAAGTTGCGGAAGCTCATATAGCCGTCGGCCTCGGTGCTGACCGTGAACTCAATGCGCCGCATCTCCCGTTCCAGCGAGGGGAAGAGGCAGGCCAGCGTGTAGGCGTAACTCCACACGTGCGTGCAGCTCCCGGCGCAGCAACCGCCCTCGTCGAAGCAGCCTTCCCAGCCGAAGAAGCGCCCATCCTCCAGCCAGAAGCAGGTGTTGCTACGCAGGGCGACGATGTTGGCCGAGACCGCATCCAGGACAGCGGGGGGCAGCGTGCTCCCAAACAGCGCGTCGTGGAAGGCCCGCGTCCCGGCCTCCAGGCGGTCCATTGCCGCGAAGATAAAACGGGCCACCTCCCAGGCATCGGCGAACCGCGTCGCATAGTGGGCGCGCGCCCGTTTAGCGGAGGTTTCGTCCCAGCTATTGACGCGGTTGGGGAAGTGCCAGGCCAGCAGGAAGCGGTAGGTCTGGCGCTGGCCCGGCTGGAGGGTATCCAGCAGGCCCAGCGAGCCGGTATCGGGCCGGTCGCTGGCCGAGTCGTATCCCAGGTCATCCAGGCGGCCATCGGCCAGCAGGTCATCCCAGAAATCCTGCAAATGGTCGAACCAGCCGCCGCGCAGCCAGGCCGGTTTGACCGTGACCTGAGGATGGTCGGTAGTCAGGCTGACGCTCCCGTACAGCAGGTCATCCGGCTCGATCCCCTCGGCGGTCATAAACAGGCCCCGGAAGCCATCCTCCCGGCGAAAGGCGTTGATGCTCCGCCCCCGCTGAAGCCCGCTGACGTTGCCGTAGCGGTTGACCATGATGCCGCCGGTCGGGTTGGCCAGCGAACCGACCAGCGTCACCGCCACCGGCGCGGCGGCGGTGTTGGTCACGGTGTAGGTCAGGATGGCGCAGGGAAGGCCGGAGTCCTCCGGCTGGAGCGGGATCAGCGGCGTGAAGGCTTCCAGCGAGATGGCCAGCGGCAGTGTCTCGTCATGGAAGTCGATGCGGGCCAGCGGATATTCGCCGCAGAAGGTCGTCCCGGCCAGGCGGGGCAGCCCGGCGGCGGTG
>DAOTXK010000161.1:0-2166 GCA_034435395.1 Anaerolineae bacterium
GAGATACACCAGCGCGAAAGAAGCGCCCTCGTGCTGGGCGACGCTCGCCTGGCCCGCCCGGTCCACGCGGTGCTCAACGAGCGACAGGTCGCTTTGCAGTCGCAGCAACAGATTGGGGTCCACGTCCGCGCCGCGCAGCAGGCTTTGCAGCAGAAACGACCGGAAGACATTCTCCGCATTGAGGCTATCCAGGCTGAAGGTGTCGGTGTAGCGGGTGACCTCGCCCGTTTCCAGGTAGTCTTCCGGGATGACAAAAACGCCGTCGATCTCGCCCGCCGCCATCGCCGCTAAGGCCGCGTCCTGGCTGTCATAGCGGGACAGCGCTGTGCCGAACCGGCCTGGCAACGGAAACAGGCCGCTCTCGTCCACATAGCCAAACAAGTAAACGTCGGTATCGACCTCGGGAGTACCGGCCTCATCCCCGCTGCTGGCGAGGCGCTCCTGAATGAACGGAATGACGATCACCAGGGCCACCGCTATCAGTGGGATGCCGAACGTGGTGAACAGGTACGCCCGACGGCGGCCCTGGCTCAGCACCTCAAACCGGAATACGTGCCACCACCTGCCCATCTACCTTCCCTCCTGCGCCCCGGCCACCGTGGTCATCGTCTGGCGGCCCTGCCGGATCGCGCTGACGACCTCCCGCAGCGACAGACGCTTGCCATACATCAACATCCCCAGCCGGAACACCCGCGCCGCCAGCCAGACCAGAGCCACGACCGCGATAGCCAGCAACACGATGCTGACAATGATCTGCCAGGTCGGAACCGGTGCCAGCGGCATACGCATGAGCATGGCAATCGGGGCCGTCAGCGGGATCAACGACAGCACCACCGGCAGCGTGCCGTTCGGGTCCTCGAAGAAGCTGATCGTCAGAATCATGGGCAGCACGGCCACCATGGTGAATACCCCGGCAAACTGGCGACCCTCCTGCTCCGCCGTGACCGCCGCCCCCAACCCGGCCATGATCGCGCCGAACAGGAAATAACCGAGCACCAGGTATACCAGGGCCACGATCACATAATTGGTCGGGATGGTGATTCCGGACAGAAACGGGCTGTCCACCTGCCAGTTCAGCAGCACAAACCCGGCGATGCCCCACAGCACAACCTGAGTCAGACCCAGCGCACCCAGCCCCAGCACCTTGCCCCATAGCATTTGTAGCGGCGTGCTGCTGGTGACCAGCACCTCCATCATCCGATTCTCTTTTTCTTCCACCACCCCGGACATCAGAAACTGCGAGGTGGTATTCACGGCCATAAGAAAGATGAAGGCGAAGATCACGGGCGTCATGATCTTGCCGAAAAAGGCGTCCTCGCCAAGCTCATTCCCCGTGGCCAGTTCCACCGTCTTAACGTTCAGGGGGTCGAGCAACCGGTCAATAGGCACACCCTCAGGCACTGTATGGACCAGGTTAACCCGAATGAAGTCATTCAGCTGATCCTCAATGCCCTCAGGAATAGCCTCAAAAGCGAAGGCATCCACCTGCCCGGCATTCATAAAATCGCCGACGATCACGAAGTAAGCGCCGATCTCGCCCGCCAGGAGTGCCTCATGCGCCGATTCTGCGTCGGGGAAGGCGATATACTCCTCCGGCTTGTCGACCGGATCGGCCAGGAAACCAATCTCGTCCACATAACCGATGTTTCCCAATTGCCCTGTCCCGCCCAACACGTTCTCCGACACGCTAAAAATGAGGAACCACATCACGAAGGTGAAGGCGGGCACGCCAAACGCCGTAAACAGAAACGAGCGCCGCCGAAAGTTATACCAGTACTCACGGCGGGCGATCAGCCATAACTTACGCATGATTCTCATTCCTCCCCGCGACCTGGATAAAAATCTCGGTGAGGCTGGGAACAGCCAGGGTGAAACTGCGCACCCGGTGATTCGGGCTGACGGCCAACGCCTGCATCACGTCGTCCGGCGTCACGCCGTCGGCCAGCAGCAACGTGTACTCGCGACCGGTATCATCCGCTTCCACAGCGGCCACGCCTGGCACCGCCGACCAGTCGCCCTCGCCCTGGACGACGACCGCATTCCGGGCAAAGCGGTCACGCACCTCGTCCACCGCGCCGTAAAGCACCCGCCTTCCCTCGTCGAGCATCAGCAGCCGGTCGCCCATCTCCTCCACCTGGTGCATCATGTGGGTGGACATCACCACAG
>DAOTXK010000162.1:0-7441 GCA_034435395.1 Anaerolineae bacterium
GCGCTGGTGTATCTCTTCGGGCTGTTGCTGGTGTTGGCGACCTTTTTCGCCGGCGACTATCTGATGCGCAGTGTGATCGAGGAGAAAGAGACACGCATGGTGGAGATCATCATCTCGACCATGCGGCCGCTGCCCCTGCTGGCCGGGAAGGTGCTGGCGGCGGGGATGCTGGGGCTGATACAAATCGTGGTCTGGATCGTCGCCGCCATCATCGTGTTGGACCGGATTGGGGGCATCATCCCGGTGCTGCTCGGCGTCACCATGCCGACCGGCATGGCCCCCTGGCTGGTCCTGTATTTCCTGCTCGGTTATCTGTTCATTGCCGGGGTGTACGCGGCCATCGGGGCCATCTCGACCTCGATGCGCGAAGGGCCACAGTATGCGGTGTTTGTCACGCTGCCGGCCATGATCCCCTTTTACTTCGCCACCGTTTTTGCCGAGACGCCCAATAGCGCCCTGGCGGTTATCCTGAGCCTGTTCCCGCTGACCGCGCCGCTGGCGATGGTGCAGCGCCTGGCGGTGGCGGAGGTGCCGCTGGTCGAACTGCTGGTTAGCGCTGGTTTGCTGGCGCTGGCGGCGGTGGGGTCGATCTGGCTGGCGGGTCGGCTATTCCGCGTCAACACTCTCCTGGCGGGGCAGACGCCCAGGCTGCGCGACCTGGTGCGGATCGTCCGGGAAGACTAGCCGCTGCCCGGTTACCGGGTCACAAGAAAGCCCCCAGCGCCTGGCATGGGGGCTTTTTGCAGCCATCTCTGGGGCGATCATTCCACTGCCCAGCGGACCAGGCCAGACTGGAACAGACCGTCCAGATATTCATGGAACGGGAGCACGCGCACGGAGATACCGCGTTCGCCGCTGGCGTTGTAAGCGACCGTGCCGGTGAACTCATAGGTGCCGTCGTCGCGGCTGCCAACAGGTGTCATGTCGACGGCGCTGCCATCCTGAATGAGGCCCTTGGTATCCAGCCGGCCATAATAAAGCTGCACCCGCACCTCTTCCGGCTTCAGCGTGGCAAGGTTGACCACAGCCTTGACGGTCAGTTCTTCGCCGACTTTGAGCTGTTCGGTAGACGGTTCGACGTGTTTGACCGCCACCTTGTCCCAATTGCTGCGGACACGCTGCCACCATTCCAGGTAATGCTGGCTATTGCGGAAGTTGTTCTCCGTCATCCGCAGGTAGCGGTCGCGGGCCGGGATGTAGTAGCTCTCGGTGTATTCCTGCAACATACGGTGGGTGTTGAAGTAGGGGCTGAGTTCGCGGATGGAATTTTTCATCTTGGTCACCCAGGCATGGGGCACGCCATCACGCCCGCGCTGGTAAAACGTGGGGATGATGTCCTGCTCCAGCAGATCGTAGAGCGCCAGGCTCTCGATGTGGTCCTGCATCTCCCACTCGGCTTCGGGGTATTCCTCGCCGCCGCCGATCACCCAGCCGCGCGTGGGATCGTAGCCCTCCACCCACCAGCCATCCAGGATACTGGCATTCAGGCCGCCGTTGTAGATCACCTTCATACCACTGGTGCCGCTGGCCTCCTTGGGGCGGCGCGGGGTATTCAGCCAGATGTCCACCCCCTGTACCAGATAACGGGCGATGGTCATGTCGTAGTTTTCCAGAAAGACGATCTTGTGGCGCAGGTCCGGATGCCGGGCGTGGGTGATGATCGTCTTGATCAGTTCTTTGCCGGGGATATCGTGGGGGTGGGCTTTCCCGGCAAAGATCAGCTGGACGGGGTGCTCCGGGTCGTTCAGGAGGCGGATCAGCCGCTCGATATCGCGGAAGAGCAGGGTGGCCCGCTTGTAGGTGGCAAAGCGGCGGGCGAACCCGATCGTCAGCGCGTCGGGGTTGAGCACATCGTCGGCGGCGGCCACCTCGCTTTGGGAGACGCCGCGCTGCTCCAACTGCTCCCGCAGTTGTTGCCGGGCGAAGGCCACCAGCCGTTCGCGGCGGCGTTCATGGCTGCGCCACAGCTCGCCATCGGGGATGCGGTCGACCGCTCGCCAGATCGTTTCATCTTCGGGTCGGTCGCGCCAGGCCGGGTCAAGATAGCGGTCGAAGAGCTGGGCCATCTCCTGGCTGATCCAGGACTGCACGTGGATGCCATTGGTGACCGCGCCGATGGGCACTTCCTTGATCGGGAGCTTGGGATACATCCAGTGCCACATGTCCCGGCTGACCTGGCCATGCAGTTTGGAGACGCCGTTGGCGGCTGAGGATAGGCGGAGGGCCAACACCGACATGGAAAACAACTCATAGCCGCCCATGTTCTCGCGACCCAGATCGAGGAACTGATCGCGGGTCAGTCCGAGGTCGCCGAACCAGGAGGTGAAGTGCTCGTCGATCAGGTCGAAACCGAAGCGCTCCAGCCCTGCCGGGACTGGCGTGTGGATGGTGATGATATTCCCGGCGGTGGTGATGTGGCGGGCGGCTTCGAAGTCGAGGCCATGCTCTTTGATCAACTGGCGGATCCGTTCCAGCGTCAGGATCGCCGAGTGCCCTTCGTTCATATGGCAGACCATCGGCTGCAAGCCCAATGCCTCCAGGGCGCGCAGGCCGCCGATGCCCAGCATGATTTCCTGGCGGATGCGCGTGCGGCGGTCCCCGCCGTACAGCCGGTCGGTCAGGTCTCGATCTTCCTCGATATTTTCCGGCAGGTTAGAGTCCAGCAGGTAGAGGGACACGCGCCCGACCTGCACCTGCCACACCTGGGCGGTCATTTGACGGCCTGGCATCGGCACGTTGACTTTGAGTGGATTGCCGCTGGCATCCAGCACCCGCCTGACCGGCAGGTTGCTGTAGTCGTTGATCGGGTAGTCCTCCTGCTGGTAACCGTCAGCGCTCAGGTACTGGCGGAAGTAACCCTCCTGGTAAAGCAGCCCCACGCCGACGAGCGGCAAATCCAGGTCACTGGCGCTCTTGAGGTGATCCCCGCTGAGGATGCCCAGGCCCCCTGAATAGTTGCGCAGACATTCGGTCAGGCCGAATTCTGCCGAGAAGTAGGCGATATACGGCTTCTCGAAGTCGCCGTATTTTTTGCGGAACCAGGTATATTTGGTAGTCTTGTAGTGATCAAAGTCGACACACACCCGATCCAGATGGGCCATGAAGGCTTCTTCCTCGGCGGCGGCCTGCAGGCGCTCCTGAGAGATGCTGCCCAGCAGGGCGATGGGATTCCTGCCGGACCTGTCCCAGAGGTCGGGGTCCAGCCGACGGAAGAGATTGATGGTGTCGTGGTCCCAGCTCCAGCGCAGGTTATAGGCGAGATCAAGCAGGCGTTCCAGCTTAGCGGGGAGGTTGGGGGCCACGTCTACCGTAGCAACGGGTCGGATCATGTATCACTCCGATATGAGTTCTGTCGGGCACAAACTATCGTTGGTGCCAAGCATAGCCTGCCGCCCAAGCCGGGTCAAGTAATAGACTTGGTCAAGGTCTACAAAACAGTTGCACCGGAATGCCGGTTTGTGCGGGCCGAAAATGGGGATAAACTGACAGTTGCCGCCGGGCAGGCTCCTGACCGGTCTGCCGTGAGCGGTCCAGGGAAGGGCGACGGCAGGGAAGCCGCCGTCACACAAGGAGTTGATGGACGTGTTAAAAAAGAAACACCTCAAGGGCAAGCCCGTATGTCGGGTCACGTTTGAAGTGCCGAAGACTGTTGACGCCACAACCGCGCATCTGGTGGGTGACTTTAACGACTGGGATACAGCGGCGACGCCGATGAAGCAGCTCAAAGATGGGCGTTTCACGGTGACCCTGGACCTGCCGACGGGGCGGGCGTACCAGTTCCGTTATCTGTTGGATGGCGCTGCCTGGGAAAACGACTCGGGGGCCGATCGTTACGTCGCCAACCCCTATGGCGGCGACAACTCGGTGGTGATCACCTGAAGACGGGCGGGCTGCTCATGGGCGAGCGGCCCGCCTGTTTGATTCGTACCGCTGGCTGCCTCCCTGCCCGCCGCTACGAAGGGGCGTTAATTTCCGTGTGGGTGGGGACCCTTTGGTTGGCAAACGCCTCGAAGTGCTTGGCTGTCAGGTCGGTCCCCAGCACACAACTCGCCCCAATACGAATGCCCGGCGGTATCCGGCTGTTTTTGCCGATCAGGGTCAGGCCCAGGTCGCCGACTTCGTTGATCTCCCCCACATGGGCATGGTCGCCAACGAAGACAAATTTGTCGATGATGCACCGCTCCACCACCGCGCCTGTGTCGATATACGAATCGGTCATGATGATTGATTCCCGCACCACGGCCTCCGGCCCGACGTAAACCCCTGGCGAGAGGACGCTGCGCTCGATGGTGGCCCCGGCAGCAATGGTGGACCCGTCGGTGATCAGGCTGTCAGCGATGGTCGCCCCCGCCTGGATGTGCACGGGGGGCCGTTCCTCGCTGCGGGTGTGGATGACCCAGGAGCGGTCGTTCAGGTCGAGCGAGGGCGGCGTCTCCAGCAGGTCCATGTGCGCGGCCCAGTAGGCGTCCACCGTTCCTACGTCGATCCAGTAACCCTCGAAGGGGTAGGCGTAAACTTTCAGGTCGCTGGCGACCATGCGCGGCAGGATGTCCTTGCCAAAGTCGTGCGAAGACTGCTCCATGGCGTGATCGGCAATCAGGTACTTTTCCAGGATATCCAGGTTAAACAGATAGACGCCCATATTGGCCAGATTACCGGGAGGGTCTTTCGGTTTTTCCACGAAACTGCGCACCCGGTAATTCTTGTCAATGTCCACGATGCCGTAGCGACTGGCCTCGTCCATGGGCACCGGGATCACGCAGACGGTGGCATCCGCGCCTTTCTCGTTGTGCTGCCGGATCAGGCTGTTGTAGTTCATCTGGTAGACGTGATCGCCGGACAGGATCAGCACCTGGTCCGGGTTGCCGCGCCGGACAAAGTTGAGGTTCTGGGTCACGGCGTCAGCGGTGCCGCTGTACCAGTCGGTGTCGAAATGCCCTTTGTAGGGCTGGAGGAGCTGAACCCCGCCGGAGAACGAGCGGTCCAGGTCCCAGGGGCGTCCCCGCGCAATATGTTCGTTGAGACTGTGCGGCCGGTACTGGGTGAGCACCAGAACATCAAAGATGCCGGAGTTCACGCAGTTGCTCAGCGGGAAATCGATGATGCGATATTTTCCGGCGAAGGGGACGGCGGGTTTGGCACGCTTGATGGTCAGGACTTTCAGGCGTGTGCCTTCCCCTCCGGCCAGGATGAGCGCTCTGATTTTCAAGGTGTCTTCTCCTCAGCTGATCGGGGCGGGCTTTGTTGTGTCTATTTTAGTACCTCTTTTTACGCAACGCTCGCTCGTAGCGCGCAATGTATTGGGAGGCGCTCCGCTGCCAGCTAAAATCCCGGCTCATCGCCCGAGTCTGCATCCGCTGCCAGGCTTCCGGGCGGTGGCGGTAGGTGAACAACGCCCAGCGGAGCGTGCCCAGGACAGCGTCCGCCTCTTCCCACTGGAAGAGGAACCCTGTGCCGCGCGCGGCGTCCGCGTTATCGTAATTTTCCACCGTGTCCGCCAGCCCGCCGGTTTCCCGCACGACTGGCAGCGCGCCATAACGCATGGCGATCATCTGGCCGGTGCCGCACGGTTCATAGCGGCTGGGCATCAGGAACAGGTCGCAGCCGGCGTAGATGCGCTGGGCCAGTGCCGCGTCGAAGCCAATGGTGACCCGCGCTTTCCAGTGGAAGTGGTGGCCCAGCAGCCACATCTGGCGCTCGATGCTGTCCTTGCCCGTGCCCAGCACCACCAGTTGAAGGTCTTCGCTGGCCAGCAGATAGCGCAGGGCCGGCAGGGCCAGGTCCATGCCCTTCATCTCGACCAGCCGCGAGACGATGCCGATCAGCGGCACCTCGTCCCGCACCTCCAGGCCCGCTTCTTGCTGGAGGGCGCGCTTGTTTTCGATGCGCTTCTCCAGGCTGGTCAGGTCGTAGTTCTGAGGGAGGTGCGGATCGGTCGCCGGGTTGTAGATGTCGGTGTCAATGCCATTGAGGATGCCGTACAGATCGCGCTGCCGGACGCGGATCAGGCCCTCCAGTCCTTCGCCGAAATGCGGGTATTGAATCTCGTCGGCGTAACGCGGGCTGACAGTGGTGAGTTCATCGGCGTAGGCCAGCCCGATGGCGAACAGGTTGTCGGTCTTGTCCTGGTAGACCAGGTCCGGATGGTGGCGGCCCGGTACGCCCGCATCCCACAGGTAGCCGCCGGCCTCCCAGCCCTGATACCCCAGGTTGTGGATGGTGATCATGCTGGCCGTCTGCGCCCACTTGTCGTGGTAACGGCCATCGTAGATCAGGAAAGGCACCAGGGCCGTGTGCCAGTCGTGGCAGTGGACAAGGTCCGGGAACCAGTCGAGACGCAGGCCCATCTCCCAGGCGAATCCCAGCGCGGCCTGAGAAAAAAAGATATAACGTGGGATGTCCCACTCAACGGTGGTGTACAGATGATTGCCGTCGCCGAAGTAGGGCCAGGCGCGCAGGAAGTAGACCGGCACGCCCTGGTATTCAGTGTGGGCGATGTGCACGTCGGCGGTCCCGGTGCGGCGCGGCAGCGGGAAGGTGAAAAGCGGCTCAATGCCGTACTCATCCGAGGAGATGAAGCCGTACTGAGGGATGAGCACCCGGGCGTCGATCCCTTGCTGGCGCAGGACTTTGGGCAGGCTGCCGACCACATCGGCCAGCCCGCCAGTTTTGGCGAAGGGGGCCGCTTCTGCGGCCACAAACAGCACGTTCATGACAGGACCACTTTACGGGCGTGGTCAGGGCGCTGGCGGCGCAGGGCGTTCCCGCCACCAGCGGTAATCAATGGTGGGGAAAACGCGATCCCGTTCCCAGAGTTCGGCAGCCAGGTGGGTATCCGGCTTTCCAACCTCGATGCTCTCCGCCAGCCGGTTGAAGCGCTCGGTATGCTGGCTGAAGCGCTGGATGGCGTATTCGCGCGCCTGGCCGGTGGTGACCAGGAACGGCCAATCCGAGCTTTCCAGCAGCAGCAATTCGCGGGCCGCCTGTTCCAGAACTCCTTCGGTCCGCTCGTCGGGGGCGGGGTTGGCGGCGACCAGTCGCTCCATGCGCCGTTCGGCGTCGTAGATGGGCTTCCACATCCAGTGGGTCTCGTTGTTATCCCAGGTGAAATGGGTGCCGCCCATTCCCCAACTGCTCTCCGGGAGGTGTAGCACGTCGGTAGGGGGGTGTTCGGCGACAAACCGGCTGGCGGTTGTCAGCTCCACCTGGGGATTGGCGGCCAGCCGCCGCAGCACTTCACGAATCCAGTCCACGCCTTCGAACCACCAATGGCCGAACAGCTCGGTGTCGTAGTTAGAGGCGATCAGGCCGAAGTCACCGCCGCCGTCGTGATAAGCCTGCAATTCCTGCTCCACCAGCCAGCCGAAATGATCGGCGTGCTGACGCATTTTGAAGGCCGCCCAGTCCGGATGGTAAGCATCTTTGCCCCCCAGGTCTACTT
>DAOTXK010000163.1:0-31588 GCA_034435395.1 Anaerolineae bacterium
GCAACACGCCGTTCTGGATCAGCCCGGCCAGTCGCGTGGACCCTGCCGAGCGGGACGCGCCGGGATCGCTGCCGGGCGGCCCCGGCGTGATCCTCTACGGGCCGCTGCCTGAATCGTATCCGCCGCTGCCCCCAGCCGCGCCAACCCCATCCGATCTGCCCCGGACGCCCGTCCAGATCGACGGGGACGGGGCAGAGTGGGCCGATCTGGGGGAAGGGCTGGCCGTTGACCTGGGTGCCGGGCAGGGGGCATCTGTCCATGCGTTCGTCAACACAGAGAGTCTTTACCTGGCGGTGGTGCCGCGAGGGCCTGGGCAGTCGGTCCCGGCGGATTACACCTGGCTGGAGGTGGGGTTGGAGCTGGATGGGCGGCTGTTCAGCGTGACTATCGATCCCCGGCGGCATGGCGGCGGGCAGGGATACGCCGTCCCGCTGGAGGAGGCCCGGCCAGACTTTGACGCGCCGCTGGGTCCGCTGGGCGGTGTCAGCGCGCAGGGCGAGGCTATTGAGATACGCCTGCCGCGGCTGGCCTTCACCGGCTGGGCCGCGCCGGTCACCGTGCGCTGGCTGCACTTTTTGACGGGCCAGTGCTGCGGGGACGACTGGCGGCTGGCGAGCGCCGCTGACCTGTCCCTGCTGGCCGATGAGCGGGAAGAAGTCGACGCGCGGGCGGTGGAGCCGCTGGACATGCCCGGCGAGGCGGTCCCGTTCACGCTGGCGGGGCCGGTGGGGGGCGGCAGCGGGCGGTGGTTCGGGCAGGGCCGGATCAACCGCCTGTCCTTCGCGCCGGGCGATAGCTTGCTGCTGGAGATGCAGGTGGCGATGACCGCCCCGGCCATGGCGGTCAACCCCGCCGAATTGCGGCTGGGGGCGTCTCTGCGGCTGGAACCGGTTATCGCGGCCTCCGGCGCGCAGACCGTGGCCGACCAGGCGACCGGCAACGGCTGGAGCGGCCTGCTGACGCCGACCGGATTGCCGATCCAGAACGTCCCTGGCGGCATCCAGCTGGGTGACGCCAGCGCGTTAAACCTGACGGTTGAGGAGGATACGCTGCGCTTTGTTTTGCAGTGGACGCTGCCGCTGGCGGAGGATTGGCCGGCAGGGCTGTACGTCCCGGTGATTGATGGCTTCGCGGCAGTGACCGGGGTGGTCAACGCCTGGGAGGAGGCGGGCCTGCTGGGGGATGGCCCCGGGGCGGGGATCGTGGAGGCGCGCGCCCCGCTGGTGCTGCGGATTGGCGATCCGCCGGGCCAACGCCTGCTGTGGACGCTGTTCCAGGATCACCCGTCCGGCAGCGGAAGCCGGGGCCTCCTGGCGGCGGAAGATGCGGGGCGGGTGGCGCTATCGGATCGGGTGGCCTTCCAGGCCGGGCGATACGTGCTGCCCCGGACCGATCCGGAGTCGGGCGCGCTGATCCCCTATCCGCTGGAGCCGTACCTGCCCGCCCTGCTGGGTAACAGCTTCTTCCAGTCGGTCGCGCCGCTGGTCCCCCTGGCCTGGGAATCGGGCGAGCTGACGGCCCAGGTCACCCGCCCGGACGGCACGGTGGACGATCTGGGGACGGCCCCGCTGGTCCAGAACCGGCTTTCGACGGCGACGCGCCGCGAGTCGGAGGCGTTCGGGGCGACCTCCCCGCTGGACGTATACCGCCTGACCACCCTCGATCCCCGGTTCACCGCCTATATGTTTGAGCAGGACGGTCTCCACACCATCAGGGTGACAGGGACGGTTCGGGACATCTGGGGCCACGTGTATACCGGCGGCGGGACGTATGAGGTCTGGATCGCGGAGCCGTTTTTGCTGCTGCCGGGCGTCCTGCCGGGCACGCCGTTCGAAGTGGGGGACGCCTTCAACCCGGCGCTGTCGGTCGCGCCGGCCTTCCCGGCGAAGGTGTCGATCCGGCTGCAAGTCTGGCCGCTGGATGGCGGCGAGCCGGTGACCTACGCTGTCGCGGGCACGGCCAGCCGATACGGCTATTTCCACCCCGGTCGGGGGTCCGATCCCTGGGTGCTGGAGACGCCCGGCGAGTACGTGGTGGACTGGCGGGCGACATATACCGATCCCCTGGGGCGATTGTGGCTGGGGAGCGGGCGCGGCGCGGGCGTGATCGCGTCTCCAGAAAGTGGCCTGGTGGCGCGGGGGGGACGCGGCCTGGCGAACGTGCCCGCTGAGGACCGGCTGGCCTGGTACGCGCTCGACCATGTCGCGCCAGATGTGCTGGAAGACAACGCCGATGCTCACCTGCGCTGGCCGTATCACAGCGGGGACGTGCTGTGGGCGCGCGATGGCGTGGGGAGCCTGGCCCCGACCCTCCGCCTGACCGACACTGAAGGCGCTTATGAATCCTGGCTGCTGGACCGCTTCCCCGGCTGGCGGGCCGACGATGGCCTGACGCTGCGCGAGCTGGCCAACGAGGATGAGCTGCCGCTCCTGATGGCGGGATCGTCCGGGGCGGCGGTCGGCCCGGCGCTCAGCCCGGAGTCGATCCTCCACCGGGCCTACGCATATGTCAGCGCGGTCCGACCCGGCCTGGCGGTCCGGCAGTTGGTGCTGGGCGGCGAGCCGGGAACCCTGATCCGACCGGACTGGACGCCTGACGATCCCTACAACCACCAGCGCGGGGCGGGCATCAACGGCGACCTGCCGGGCGATTACACCTTTCTGTTCGGCGGGGTGGTGGTCCACGACGATGAGGGGAACCGGCACGAGTCGGCCATCTACGGCGCGCTGGCAGTGACGATCGCGCCGGACGATCCGGGCGGCGACCGGGTCTATCCGCCGCTGGGGGAGGCGGCCAACGGGCCTGACGGCGGGCCGCTGCTGACCGTGCGCGGCGTCCCGGTGGAGATGTTTTTTGTGCCGACGGGTTTCCGCCCAGGGCAGGTTTTTATCGTGGGGGAGACGCTGGCGCTGTCCGGGCAGGTCGCCCCGGCGCTGCCAGCTCGCGTCGAGGCGGACGTGGTCACGCCGTCCGGGCGGGTGCTGCCCATCATCGGACGGGCCAACGCCGTGGGCTACTTTCACGACCCGGCGCAGAATCTGACGCTGAGCGAGGCGGGCATCTGGCGGGTGCGGGTCCGGGTCAGCTACGACGGCCTGACCTCGGCGGGGCGTGTCCAGGAGCCGTATCCGACCGGGGGCGTGCCCGGCGCGGCGGACGGCCAGTTTGAGATTTACGTCCTGCCGGAGGGCGCGCCCGCCGTGGTCTTCACCAATCGGGCCGCTCCGGAGGAGATGGTTGCCCCGGCGTATGCCTTCAACCTGATCGCCGCCGTCCCGCCGGAATGGGACCAGGTACAGGCGGCGGTCACGGCGGCCATGCCCGGCATGATCCTGGAGCGCAGCATCCAGCCCGCGCCGGGCAACATCTTCACCTACAGCTACGACCCGCGCCGCCTGAACCAGACCTTCCCCAACCTGGATATCCGGCAGCAGGGGACGCAGAATCCGCTGTCGGTGGATACAGTGCTGATCACGGTGGTGTTGAGCGGGTTGGACGCGGAGGGAAGGGCGGTCATGGCGGCGCGACAGGTGACGCTGTTCGGCGACCGGCTGCTGATCCTGGATGACGGCTGGCCGGTGGTGGAGTGAGGCAGGCGGCATGACGATCACAAGACCGGCTATCGCTGGTTATGATCCCGCTCCCGGCGGCAGGCGGGTCGGCGAGGACGGATGACGATGGTCAACAGGCGATCCGCATGGCTGGCAGCGTTGGTCGGGCTGCTGTTCCTGATGGTGCTGGCCCTGTCTTGGGTGCCAGCTCTGGCCCAGGGTGGCTTCACCCCCACGCCGCTGCCGCTTTATGCCCTGCCGGACACGCAACGGGTGTCGCGGGGCGCGGCCATCGCGCTGGCGGGCAACCAGCGGTATGCCGTCACCGCCAACACCTTCAGCGCCACGGCCTCGGTGGTCGATATCGCCAACAAGACGATCGTGGCCGAGTTCCCGGTCGGCGCCGATCCCCAGGCGCTGGTCGTCGCGCCGGACCAGAGCTGGATGGCCGTCAGCGCGCGGGGCGCGGGCACGGTCAGCCTGATCGATCTCCGGACGCTGGCGCTGATCGGGACGATTGAGGTGGGGGTGTGGCCGTGGGGCGTGGCCACCGACGGCACGACGCTCTACGTGGCGCTGGAGGGGGAGGACGCCGTGGCCGAGATCGACGTGGCCTCGCGCCGCGTCCTGCGCCGGATGTCCGTCCCGGATGCCCCGGCGGGGCTGGCCCTGTGGGGACAGTTCCTGTACATCACGCACTTCCGCAGCGGCGCGCTCAGCCTGCTTTATGTGCCGACGGGCGAGGTCGCCAGCACCGTGGCGGGCACGCCCGATTCCGGCCTCTCGCCCTCCCTGTGGCTGGACCCGTTCGAGGGGCTGGTTTACGCGCCCGCCACCCGCGCCAACGCCGACAATCCCATCCTGACGTTTGACACCACGGCTTTCCCGGTGGTCAACGTCTTCAGCCTGCGTAACATGACGGTCGTCTTCGCCCGACGGCTGACGCTGGACGTGGCCGACCGCCCGGTCAACCTGCCGTTTGACATCTCGCTCGACCGCCCGCGCCGCTGGTTGTGGGTGGTCAACGCCGGCAGCAATGACGTGTCGGTGATCGACCTGAATACCGGCTTCTCCCGCGCCAACATCCCGGTGGGGGCCAACCCGCGCGGTCTGGTTCGTTACGCGGACGGCAGCTTCGCCTTTGTGTATAACGCGCTGGACGGCACGATCTCAGTGATCGAGACGGCGTTCCTGGAGGAAGTGGATGAAATTCCCGCCACCCGGCTGGACATCCCGATTGACCTGCTGATCGGCGCGCAGTTGTTCCACAGCAGCGCCGACGGGCGTCTGGCCGAGGACCGCCGCCTGAGCTGCGCCACCTGTCATTTTAACGGCGGCTCGGACGGGCGGACGTGGGTCGGGTTCCCCGGCGGGCCGCGCAACACGCCGTCGCTGCTGGGCGTCCGGGAGACGATGCCCTGGGGATGGGGGGGCGAGTACGACGAGCTGGCCGACCTGAACGGCCTGATCCGGGCGGTGCAGCACGGCGACGGCCTGATCGAAGGCGTGGCCCACGAGCCGCTCGGCCCTCCCAACAGCGGGCGCTCGCCGGACATGGACGCGCTGGTGGCTTACCTGAACACGTTGGACGGCCCTGGCCGCAACCCGCTGCGCATCCCGCCGCAGGCGGTGCTGGCCGGGGAAGCGGTGTTTATGGCGCAGGGCTGTGAAACCTGCCACCCCCCGCCGCTGTATACCGACCGCCAGACCTACGACCTCGGCGCGGGGCCGGTGGATACGCCGTCGCTGCGCTGGCTGTGGGACTCCGCGCCCTACTATCACGATGGCCGGGCGGCGACGCTGCGCGAGGTCTTCGCGGTCGATGAGGAGACGCACAAGCTGCTGGGCGTGATCCCGTTTGAGGACCTCGACCGATTGATCACCTATCTGCTCAGCCTGCCGCTGGAATGAGCCTGGAGCACCGCTGCGGATTCCCTGCACAGTACGGGTGACCCACAGGCCAGGGGAGTGATGATGAAGCCCCGCGAACGAGTCTTGGCAGCCCTGAACCACGAGCCGGTGGATCGTATCCCGCGCCTGGAAATCTGGATCGACGGGCTGCTGGCGGAACTGGGCTACGCCGACCCGCAGAGCGCCGCCGTCGGGCTGGGCCAGGATGGTGTGATGCTGCCCTCCCGGACGCCGCCGGGCAGCAACGCCTGGCGCGACGGCGTGGACGAGTTTGGGCGGGTCTGGGTGGGCGGGATGTACGTGGACGGCGTGGTTGACACCGACGACGATCTGGCCCGGTACAGCCCGGAACCGGAGACCGTCGATCAGTATTTTGATCCTGAACTCATCGCGGCGGTCCGGCGGCAGTATCCCAACCACCCCCTGATCTTCGGCACGCATGTCGGTCCGTTCACGGCCAGTTACCTGGCGATGGGCTTCACGCGCTTTTTCACCCGCCTCTACGACGACATCAGTTTCGTCTGCCATCTGCTCCACCACCGGACCGAGTGGTGCCTCGCGCTGTACCAGAAGGCGGTCGAGTTGGGGGCGGAAGTGCTGGTGCTGGCGGACGATGCCGGGCACCGCGAGGGGCCGATGATCTCCCCGGCGATGTGGCGCGAGCTGGTGCTGCCGCTGCATCGTCGCATCGTCCGGGCGCTGGACGCCCCCGTGATCTGGCACAGCGACGGCAGCATCCTGCCGCTGTTGCCGATGGCCATCGAGGCGGGCTTCGCGGGCGTGCACGGGCTGGAACCGGCGGTGGGGATCGACCTGGGGCGGGTCAAACATGCCTACGGCGACCGGCTCGCCCTGGCGGGCAACGTTGACGTGCGCGTCCTGTGTGACTCCGATCTGGCGGCGGTGCGGGCGGAAGTGGACCGTTGCCTGGCCCAGGGCGGGCCTGGCGGCGGCTACCTGCTGGCCACCTGCAACAGCATCTTCACAGGGATGAATCCGGCGGCGGTGGCCGAGCTGTTCCGCTATGAGGCGGAAGCGGGCGGGTGAGTCAGCCCAGGGCCTGGATGAGCACCAGCGTCCACAGTCCGATCACGGCGGCGAGGGTCTCGCCGGGCAGGTGGATGATGGCCGCCAGCGCGCCAACCCACGAGTGCAGCAGCACATACGGGGAGAGGCACGGCGAGGCCGCCATGGCCGGGCGCAGGTCCCGCGTCCGGACCGCTGCCACGACCAGGGCCAGCCCGACCGGCAGCGACAGCGGCCACAGGCTGGCGTTCCACCACAGGGATACTTCCCGCCCAAAGCGCAGCGGCCAAAAACCGAACAGGGCGAAGGACAGCAGGGTGGTGACGGTCACCGGGGCGAAGACGCGGACCGCCTCCCGCAGGCCGCCTTCCCGCCAGGAGTCGGCCAGCCAGAAGATGGCAACCGCGACCCCGATCTGGGGCTTGACGGCCACAAAAAACAGCCCTATCGGCGGCGGCATCAGGAAACCCAGCATGGCCAGCCAATCCAGGTTGGCGTTGAGCAGGCCGTGCAGCACCGGCGGGGAGATCAGGAAGGCGATCAACGCCAGCCTTCCCGCGCCCAGCCGGTAGGCCACATAAGCATAACCCAGCAGGCTGACGACCAGCAGCGCGGCGCGTCCGAGGGCGTCCGGCAGCACAGCCAGCGGGATCAACGGCAGCAGGGCCCAGGGGGCGTTAAAATATCCCTCCACGTCGTAGGGCGAGCGGAAAGCCAGCAGCGTCCGGGCGGCGGGGCGGAAGGCGGTTTCCCAGTCCACGCCGGGGATGGGGACCGCCGACAGTGCCAGGGTGAAGGCCAGGGCGACGGCCAGGCCGATGATCAGCAGTGGGCGGTGCTGCCCGGTCGGCAGTCGGGGGGTGGGAAAAATCTGGGGCACGGGGCGGGCCTCCTATCGCCTGGGGGGAATCGAGGGCTATTGTAGACCGCTGGCGGCTGGCCGCGCCATCCGGGCGATAGCTGCCGCTGGCACCCCTGGCATTTTTTCCTGTGCATCGATTTATGACGGGCATTGATTGGGGGTGCTGGGAGGGGGATATATCAGGCCAGCCCAAAATTAGGGGCGAGGGTCGGCGGGCGGCCCATGACGGAATGCGAAGATGAGCGTTCCATGAGAGGGATGATTCGGTCTTGACGGGCGAAAAAAGTGTGATATGGTTAGTTAGCTAACTAACTGAGTGGCGGGAGAAAGCCATGAGAGAGCATCATCTCCCCCCGTTCCTCCGGGAGGGACTGGCCTACCAGATATTCCGGACGGCGCATTCGCTGGGGTACGAGTTCCGGCAGATGGCGCAGGCGCACGGCCTGAACCGCACCCGGGGGATGGTGCTGACCCGGCTGGCCCACACTCCGGAGGGCGTGACGGCCACCGATCTGCGGCGGTGCGCCGGGATCACGGCGGCCAGCATGAGCCACACGCTGGCGGACATGGAGCGGGAAGGGTTGATCGCCCGCACGCCAAACCCGGATGACGCCCGGTCGATGCTGGTGCACCTGACCGGGCAGGGCCAGGCGTTGATGACGGTCTTTCCCCAGGTGATGGCGGACATTGAGGCGCGGGCCTTCGCAGGTTTTAACGAGGAGGAGCGCGCGCACCTGAAAGCCCTGTTGGAACGGGTGAGGAGCAACCTCGGCAATGATGGCTCCGAGGACTTGGTTGACTTCCAGGGCATGAGCAAGGAGAGAGCGGGCGTTGGTTGAGTGGCGTAGACGAAGAAGAGAAGGTGGCAGGCCGTCGGGCGGCATCAAACCGCTGCGGCGGGCGTTGGGTGAGCTGGGGCAGTATAAGC
Source organism: Anaerolineae bacterium (assembly GCA_034435395.1). Lineage (GTDB taxonomy): Bacteria > Chloroflexota > Anaerolineae > Aggregatilineales > Ch27 > DAOTXK01. Next base: position 8,279 of record DAOTXK010000163.1, read on the forward strand.
GGCTGGTGGCGGTGGTCTATGGCAGCCTGTTCATCGCCACCCTGGCGCAACTGGCGATCCCTCAACTGCTGCAAAACATTCTGGACGCTGTGATCCGGGGGTTTACGGCCAAGCGCGTGCTGGCGCTGCCGACCCTGATGCAGAACCTGGCGGCCATCCAGTTGGGCACGACGGTGGAGCAGTTCCAGGCTGAGGCGGACGGGGCGATGGGCCTGCTCACGGCGGCGCTGGCGGCGATTGCGGCCTTCGCCATTGCGCGGGGGCTGTTTGCGTTTGCGCAGGGGTATCTGTCGGAGAAGCTCTCGCAGAACCTGGCGTTTGACTTCCGCAACCGGCTGTACGAGAAGATTCAGCGGCTGTCCTTCAGCTACCATGATCGCAACCAGACCGGCCAGTTAATGATCCGGGCCACCGACGATGTGGAAAAGCTGCGGCTGTTTGTCGGCCAGGGCGTGGTGATGACCCTGCAGGCGTTTGTGCTGCTGATCGGCACGCTGATCATCCTGCTGCTCACCAACGTCTCGTTGACGCTGGTGGTGCTGCCGACGCTGCCCATCGCCCTGGTGCTGTTCGTCGCCTTCGGGGCGGTCGCCCAGCCGATGTTCACCGAGGTGCAAAAACGGCTCTCCACCATGAACACCATCTTGCAGGAGAACATGGCCGGGCTGAAGCTGGTGAAGGCGTTCGTGCAGGAGCGGCAGGAAGAGGCGCGCTTTGATAACGCCGCCGAAGCACACCTGCAACAGATGCTGGTGGTCAGCCGGGTGTTTTCGTTCCTGTTCCCGCTCGTTTTCCTGGTCGCCAATCTGGGGCAGGCGGCGGTGCTCTATTTCGGCGGCCAGCAGATCGTGTACGGCACGCTGACCATCGGCGAGTGGCAGAAGTTCAGCCTTTATGTGATCTATGTCTTTTTCCCGCTGGGGATGCTGGGCATGATCATCTCGCTGATGTCCCAGGCAGCGGCTTCCGCGGCCCGCATCTACGAGATTCTGGATGCCAGGAGTGACGTGGAAGACCGACCCGGCGCGGTCGAACTGCCGCCTATCCAGGGTCACGTGGTCTTTGACAACGTCTCCTTCCGTTACTTCGCCAGCGGCGATCCGGTGCTCTCTGAGGTCTCGTTTGAGGCCCGTCCAGGCCAGACCGTCGCCCTGCTGGGGGCCACGGGCAGCGGCAAGACCACGATCATCAACCTGATCCCGCGTTTTTATGATGTCACCGAAGGCCGGGTGCTGATCGACGGGCACGATGTGCGCGAGGTGACTATCGAGAGCCTGCGGCGTCAGATCGGCATTGTGCTCCAGGAGGCCACGCTGTTCAGCGGCACCATCCGCGACAACATCGCCTTCGGTCGGCCTGATGCCCCGCCGGAGGCGATTGAAACGGTGGCCAGAGCCGCTGCCGCGCATGAATTTATCATGGCGTTCCCGGATGGCTATGACACGCCGGTTGGCGAGCGCGGCTCGACGCTGAGCGGCGGGCAGAAGCAGCGCATCGCCATCGCCCGCGCTCTGCTGATGGACCCGCGCATCCTGATCCTGGACGACTCGACCAGCAGCGTGGACGTGGCCACCGAGTACCAGATTCAGCAGGCGCTTGACCGGTTGATGGAAGGCCGCACCAGTTTCGTGATCGCCCAGCGGATCAGCACCGTGCTCAACGCCGATCAAATCCTGGTGCTGGACAAGGGCCGGATCGTGGCGCGGGGCAACCATGAGGAGTTGATGGAAGAAAGCGCGCTCTATGCCGAGATTTACCATTCGCAGTTGGTGGATGACGTGGCATTGGCCGATGAAGCGCTGCCGGGCGGCGACGCCGAGTCAGCGTTCGCCCCTGCCGCGCAGGAGGTGCAGTAGCCATGTTTCATATGGACGGCGGACGCCGGTTATTTGAGCATGAAGGCAGCAAGCCCATCAACACCTGGGCGACGATCAGACGGTTCGGTTTTTATTTCCGGCCGTACTGGGCCTTGCTGCTGATCATGTCGGTGCTGATCGTGGCCAGCACGTGGTTCCAGGTGCTGTCGCCGGACCTGATCGGCCAGGCGGTGGACTGTTACCTGACGCCGACGGGCGGGGAGTCCTTCCGGGGCCTGGCCGGGATGATGGGCGCGGACAGCGCCGCTGCCAGCAACTGCTGGTACACCGAGCCGATGGTCGACGCCACGCCGGAAGCCATCATCGCCGGGCTGGGCGGGCTGATCCTGCTGGTGGCCGGGCTGTATGTGGCGAGCGCCGTGCTGAGCGGCTTCCAGTTCTACCTGATGCGCCTGGCCGGGCAGAGCGCCCTGAAACGGATGCGCGTGGACGTGTTCAGGCACATCCACCGGCTGTCGCTGGGGTACTTTGATCAGCATGAGGCGGGCGACCTGATGAGCCGGATCACCAACGACTCAGATACCATCCAGCAAGCCTTCAATTTCGCGCTGATCAACGTGATCAGCGGCGCGCTGCTGATGGTCTGGATCATCTGGATCATGCTCCAGAAGAACGCGGCTTACGCCCTGCTGAGCCTGCTGATCGTGCCGGTGATGGTGCTGGCCACGTCGTGGTTCTCGCGGCAGGCCCGCAAAGCCTTTCGGCGGGCCCGCGCCGAGATGGGTTCGGTCAACGCGGACCTGCAGGAAAGCATCGCCGCGGTGCGCGAGGTGCAGGCCTTCAGCCGCGAGGACGAAAACATCGAGCAGTTCCGCCTCTCCAACGCAGCCAACCGCGACGCCAACATCCGGGCCGTGGCCTTCACCAGCGCGCTGCAACCGACGCTGGAGGCGCTGGGTTACGTCTCCATGGCGATTGTGGTCGGCCTGGGCGGGGCGGCCATCCTGGGCGATGGCACGTTGTTCGGCTCGGCCATCTCGCTGGGCCTGGTGATCACGTTCCTGGGTTACACGCAGCGGCTCAACCAGCCGGTGGTGCAGATTTCGTCCATGTGGACCAACATCCAGAACGCCATCGCCGGCGGCGAGCGTATCTTCGGGCTGCTGGATACCCCGCCAGACTTCGAGGACAAGCCCGGCGCACAGCCCATCCCAGAGATCAAGGGGCGGGTGGAATTTATCGACGTGTACGCCGAGTACAAACCCGGCGAGCCGGTGCTTAAGGGGGTCAACCTGGTGGCCGAGCCAGGCCAGACGGTGGCCATTGTGGGGCCGACCGGCGCGGGCAAAACCACCATCATCAACCTGCTGCCGCGATTTTACGACGTGACCTCCGGCGCGGTTAAGATCGACGGCTATGACGTGCGCGACGTGACGATGGCCAGCCTGCGCGCCCAGATCGGCATCGTGTTGCAGGACACCTTCCTGTTCAGCACCACCGTGATGGAAAACATCCGCTACGGCTACCCGGACGCCACCGACGAGCAGGTTTTCGCCGCCGCCAGGCTGGCTCACGCTGATACCTTCATTGAGCGCCTGCCGGACGGCTACCAGACCGTGCTGGGCGAGCGCGGGGCCGGGCTGAGCCAGGGGCAGCGCCAGTTGCTGGCCATCGCCCGCGCCGCGCTGGGCGACCCGCGTATCCTGATCCTGGACGAGGCGACCAGCAGCGTGGACACGCGCACCGAGCGCCTGATCCAGCAGGCCCTGGCCCAGCTGTTGAAAGGCCGGACCAGCTTCGTGATCGCCCACCGGCTGAGCACGATCCGCAACGCTGACCAGGTTCTCGTCATCCTGGATGGCGAGATCGTGGAGCGAGGCACGCACGACAGCCTGCTTAAGGCGGGCGGCGTTTATTACGACCTGTACATGAGCCAGTTTCGGCGGCAGGTCGACCTGGCCGGGTCAGAGGATGGACGGAAGGCGCGGGCGGCAACGGTGGTCCCCGCACCCGGCGACTGACGCGGCACATGCCCCTATTGAACAGGACGGACGGCGGGTCGCCCCCAGCGGCCCGCTGTCGTTTTTGGGATGTCTCCGGTAGACTTGGAAGGGCAGTGGTCAGGCGGGCCAGGGGGTTCATCGACCGGGAGGGCGGGCGTGCAACTGTTTATCTCCTACGCGCACGTGGACGAGGACCGGGTGAGGCGGCTGGTGGATATTCTGCGGGCTGCCGGGCACGATCCCTGGTTTGACGAGTGGCTGCTGCCGGGCCAGGACTTGCAGGAGGCGATCACTGACGCCATCGCCGGTTGTGACGCTCTGGTCTATGCGCTGACGGGGAAATCGGTCCGGTCGGAATACTGCCAGTGGGAGTTCGGCACGGCGGTGGAGATGGGCAAGCCGATCATCCCGGTGCTGCTGGAGGAAGAAGCGTCGCTGCCGGGCCTGCTCAGCCGTTACCAGTACGCGGACTTCACCAAAGACCCGGCAGTCAGCGGCATGGGCTTTGCCCTGGATGTGGCGCGGCTGCTCGGCGGGCTGTCGCGGATCGTGGTGACAATCGCGCCGGAGGAGGTGCCCCACCAGACGCCTGCGCCGGGGCAGGCGATCGGCTCCGGCGCGATTCAGGTCTGCGGCTACGACCCGGAGACGCGCATCCTGGAGGTGTGTTTTCCTGGCGGGGCCGTGTACCAGTATAACGGCGTGCCGGTCGGCGTCTACCAGGGCCTGACCAGCGCCCGGTCGCCGGGCCGGTACTTCAACCAATCCACCAAGGGCCAGTACCCCTACCGCCGAATCCAGTGATCCGAGCCGCCCGCCTCCCGGTCCGAACGACGTTTGCGCTGGCGCTGTTGCTGGCGGCCATCCTGGCGGTCGCCTGGTGGCGGGCCGGGTTGGCCTTCCAGGCGGCGACGGGCGTCCCCGTCTGGGCGGACCAGCGCACGACGTTCACCCGGACGCTGGGCCACCTGTCTGATCCCTATCCGGCGCTGGCCTTCCCCTATGTGCCCTGGACGGCGGTGCTGCTCGCGCCGTTCAGCCTGCCGCCGTTCGAGTGGTCGGTGCTGCTGCAATTACTGTTATATTTCGGCCTGCTGACGGCCATCGTTTTTAAGTTCGGCGGGGGCGTGGGGGCGGTCCTGCTGACGCTGACCTCGGCCATCGCCTTTGACACCGCGCTGGAAATCAACATTGAGTGGGTGGTCTGCCTGGGGCTGCTCGTGCCCCGCGCCTGGAGCGGGCCGCTGCTGCTGGTCAAGCCGCAGGCGGCGCTGGGCTACGGGCTGAGCTTCCGCTGGCGGGAGATGGCCTGGGCGGGGGTGGTGGCCCTGCTGGTGGGGGCGGCCTCGCTGGTCCTGTGGCCGGGCTGGCCGGGGCAGATGGCCGAGGATGTCCGCGTCAACACGCTGGGGGACTGGGGATCGCGGATCAACATCGCGCCGTCCGCCCTGCTGGGAGCGCCGCTGTCCTGGGGGATCGGGCTGGTCCTGAGCTGGCGTGCCTTCCGCCGGAAGGACGCGATCCTGGGCGTGCTGGGGTGGCAGTTTTTTGTGCCCTACGCCACGCTGTACGGCGTCATGCCCGCCTTCGCCCTGTTCGCCGTCCGCTGGCCGGGGATGGCGCTGGTGATCAGCCTGACGTTGTGGGCGCTGTACGCGGACGTGGCCCTGCCGTTTGTGTTGGGGAGGTGAGCGGCGGGGGAATGGGCGCGGATGAAACGGCTTGAGTGGATATTCACCAGTGGAGGAACGGCGGGCTGACTGAGCCGATCATCGGCGCGTGTAATCGGGTTACAATAGTTAGGGCATGGTTTCCTGGAGCGGAATTGTGAGAACGCGCTGATGTCGTCACAGAAAGATTACAATGGGGTAGGGGAGCGGGTGAGTGGGTAAGCGTCGGCTGGTGATCGGGCTGGCGGCGTTGCTGGTGATGGCGCTGGGGTCGGGCGAAACGCTGGCCCAGGGCGGCGAGCCGGTCACCATCACCGGGAGGCTGACGGTCATCGAGCCGGAGAGCGAGGTGCTGGTCCGGGTGACGGCGGGCCTGCCGGTGACGGTCACGCTGAGCAGCCCGGATTTTGACGCCGTGCTGCGCGTCACCAACGAAGTGGGGGGGCAGGTGGCCTTCAACGATGACAACGACACCGATCTGCCGCTGCCCAGCCGGACCGACTCGGCGCTGCGGTTCACGCCCCTGGTTTCTGAGCTGATGGTCGTCCATGTGAGCAGCTTCCGGGTTGCCGCCGCCGGGGCGTATACCCTGACATTACAGGGCGTCCAGGTGGTTGAGCAGAATCCGGTCAGTCTGGTGCAGAATGCCAGCGGTAACGTGGTTGAGGGCATCCTGACCGAGTCGACCGATCACGCCGCGCGGCTGGCCTACAGCTTTTGGGCGCTGGCCGAGGTGCCGGTGACGCTCACGCTCACCAGCCAGGACTTCGACACCGTGCTGGAGGTGTATGACACGGATGGGGCGCTGGTGGGGAGTAATGACGACTACGACGCCGATTCCGGGCTGGCGCTGCCGCGCCGCACGGATTCGGCGGTGACCGTGGAGCCGTCCGCCGACGGCCTTTACACGGCGCTGGTGCGGGCCTTCGAGGACGAGGGCGGCGGGCGCTTCACGCTGACCATCGAGGGCGCGGCGTTTGGCCCGGTCACCATCGTGGATGATGAGGCCGCCGACAGCGACCAGCCGATCTGTGACAACGTGCTGGGCGGGGTGGTGGAAGTTTCCTCGACATTTGGCGGCGGCTATGAAGCCGAGCGGCTGCTCGACGGCGACCTGACCACCGGCTGGTCGTCGCGGGGGGATGACGAAGCGCCATATCTCATCTTCGAGGTGGGCGGCGGGCGACCGGTGATGCTCGACGGGGTGGTGCTGGATGGGTTTTCCTCGTCGCCGGGGTATGCCAGCGACAGCCTCCAGGTCTTTGAGGTGGGGGTCGCCCTGTCCGTCGCCCCGCTGGAATCCTTCACCACGGTCTTACAGGCGGCCTCGCCGCTGGAAAACGCCCTGCGGACCTACACCTTCCCGCCGGTGGAGGGGCGTTACGTGCTGCTGCGGCCCCTGACCAACTACGGCGGCAACTACTACCAGGCGACCGAGTTCAACGCCTGCACCCGGCTGAGCACGGGCGGGGGGCTGGGCGGCGAGCTGCCGTTTGTGATCAACGGCCAGCTCCGACCGGACCAGCCGTACCTCGAATATGAACTGTACGCGCTGGAGGACGCCGAGCTGGTCGCCACGCTGGTCAGCGACGCCTTCGACCCCGTGCTGGAAGTTTATACCTCGGATGGGCGGCGGCTGGCCGACAACGACGATCACGGGCCGGAGTTCAGCCTGCCCAGCCGGCAAGACGCGGCGCTGCGGCTGACGTTCACCGCGCCCCAGATGATCCGGGTGCGGGTGCGAAGCTTCGTCAGGGGCGGGCCGTTCACATTGACCATCGACGGCAGCGGCCTGCAAACCGGGCTGCCGGACGCGCCATCGCTGCCGCCGTGCCGGGATGTCTCGTCGGCGGGGCGGGGCGGGGCGGTGGTCGGCTTTTCCAGCCAGTTCGGCGGGCGCTGGCTGGCCGAGTACCTGATCGACGACAATGCCGATACCGGCTGGGCGTCCGGGCCGGGGGAGCAGAGCGCCCGCTCGGAGTACGTGATCCTCGATCTGGCGGGCGACATCCAGACCATCGACAGCATTCGCATCAACCCCGCAGCCACCGGCGGCGACGGCAGCGCCTACAACGTCAGCCGGTTCGCCGTGCTGGTCTCGACGACCGATGCCGAGCCAGCGTCGTTCACGGAGGTGTTCTCCGCGCTGCTGACCGAACGCCACCGTACCACCGTGGCCTTCGACCTGCCGCGCCCGGCGGAAGCGCGTTATGTGATGCTGGAGACGCGGGATACCTTCGGCGGGCGATGGCACGAGGTGGCGGAGTTCACCGTCTGCGCGGCGATCCCGTAGGGCCGTCAGGGGCGCATGTTCAGGCGGCGCAGGAGACGGTCCAGTTCGGCCAGGGCTTGTTCCCGCGCCCCGTTGTTGAGGATGGTGTGGTCGGCGATGGCGATGGGGCCGCCCTTTTCCAGCGACTCGATCTCCTGATAATCCCGCCATTCGGCTTCCTGCGGGGTGAGCGGGCGCTCCGGGCGCTGGCCCAGCCGCTGGTAACGCAGGCGGCGCTCGCAGGCCACGGCCACCACCACCAGTTGGTCCCCGAATTCAGCCCTGAGCGTCTTGTACTCGCTGAAGCTGTACAGCCCGTCGATGATGATACACTGGTGGGTCCGCAGCGCCTCGCGGATGCGGGGCAGACAGCGGCGGGCATAGGCATCCATGCCTTCGCGGGCGCGGATGTCCTCGCGGACCAGCTTCTCGTTCTGGGGGGTGACGGGCAGACCCCGGCGGATCACTTCTTCAATCGTGATCGCGCCGAAGCGCACTTTGGGGTACCCTTGCGCTTCCAGGTGCTCGGCCAGCAGCGATTTTCCCGCGCCCGGCATGCCGACGATAGCCAGGAGACGGGTCGGGGTGTCGGCGCTGGCCGTGTTGAGCGGCGGTCGGGAAGGGACGGGTAAGGTCATCGTGTTTGACCAAATCTTTTCCAGGCGCGCCGGGGGGGCGGCCCGTCCGCCGGCCGCCTGGCCGGAAGGCAAGGCTGATCCCGCATGTGGCAGCGGCCACCCGGCGATACCTCATATCTGGCGCTCGGTCCGCCACCAGGGACATTATAACGGCGGAAGGCGGGGGCGGCTATGGTCAGTTCGCGGTGGGGGGCCGCTGTCATCTGGACGGGGGGCGGGCAGGCCCGGCATGACTTGACGATGGCCGGTCACTCGCTTACACTGGCGCGTGTGGCGCAGGGTCCAGGGAGGCGGCATGGCCGAAAACCCGTATCAGTATAATACGCCGGTCAGTTATACCGGGCGCTTCGCCGGGCGGGACGAAGCTTTTGCCTTCGTGCAATCTCACCTGGTCGGCGGCCACCAGCGGGGTGCGCTGGTCGTGTTAGGCCCCAGCCAGATCGGCAAAAGCTCATTCTTGCGCACCCTGCCATCACATCTTGACGAACGCTACTGCCCGGTGCGGCTGTCGTTGCGGGCGGGGACCGTGGCCGGAGAGCATGCCTGGCTCACGGCGCTGGCGGAGACGGTCCCGCAGGCGCTGGCGGCGTTGGGCATCCAGTCGGCCCGCCTGCCGGGCCTGCCAGGGCATCCCGCCGAGTTGCGCCAGGCGCTGCTGGGCGATTACCTGACCACCGGCCTGCGCGCCCTGCGCCGGGAACGCCATTTGCTGGTGTTGCTGGATAATGCCGAGCGGCTGCTGACGGCCGTCCAGGGGCACGCCCTGCCCAGGGATACCTTCCAGTTTCTGGCCCAGTTGTTGGAGGCCCACGCCCACTTTGACCTGTTGATGGCGCTGGACTCGCGTTATGAGCCGGACCTGCTGTCGGTCGGCCCGCCGTTTGACCCGGCGCTGATGTACCGGCTGCGAGGATTGTCGCCGGAGGAGTTGAAGGCGCTGCTCACCGCGCCGGTGGGCGGCATCGTTGACTATACGCCGGAAGCGCTGGAGGCCGTCTATGGCCTGACGGCGGGCCACCCTTACCTGGCCCAGTTGATGGGTTGGCTGCTGTTTGACCGCTCCGACCGGCGCGGGCATGCCGGGCCGATCACCCCGGCGGACGTGGAAGCGACCGTGGACACGGCCCTGGCGATGGCCAGCGACACGCTGGGGGCGATCTGGTCGCATGGCACGCCGCAGGAGCGGCTGGTGTTGACGGCCATCAGCACGCTCAGCCCGGACGAACCGCCGGCGCCAGTGCCTTTCGAGGACATCAGCGCCTGGCTGATCGCCGCCGACCGCCTGCTGGACCCGCGGACCGTCAACGCCACCTGGCGGCGGCTGGAGTACGAGGGGGTGCTGCGCCTGTCAGCGGATGGCAAGCTGGTCATCAACGGCGGTTTGCAGCGGCGCTGGCTGCGGGCTCACGTCACCCTGTCGGAGGAATCCGGGCGTCGCACCCCCTGGCGGCGGATCATCATTCTGGGGGCGGTGGCCCTGCTGGTTCTGGCGATGCTGCTGGCGGTGCTGAGCGCGCTGCCGGGGCCGGGCGCGACCACCGACGGCAGCGAGGCGACGATCACGTTGGGGCTTGACCTACAGGCGACCGCCGACTCTTACAGCGCTACGCAGACGGCCACCGTGCGCTGATCGGCAGGGGGCGCTGTCCCCGGCGGACCGCTCACAGGTTCACGCCGGCCGCTCGGAAGGCGGCTCCTCCGGCAGCGGCAGCCAGAAGCCAAACGTGCTGCCCTTCCCGGCGACGCTCGTAAACCAGACCGCGCCGCCGTGCCGCTCCACCACCGCCTTGACCAGACTCAGGCCCAGCCCTGTGCCGGGGATGTGTTCCGTGCCCGGCTGTTTGGCCCGGTAGAAGGTCTGGAAAATACCGGCCTGCAATTCCTCGTCGATGCCATACCCCGTATCTTCCACGGCGAAATAAAAACGCCCCTGGACTTCGTCCACCGACGCCCGGACGGTGATCAGGCCGTTATCCGGCGTGTACTTGATCGCGTTGTCGATCAGGTTGGCGATCGCCTCCCGGAGATGCGCCGCTTCGCCCAGCAGTGGGGGGAGGTCCGGCGGGATTTCCTGGAACATGGACTGGCTCCGAGCGCGGGCCTGAGGTTCATACTCGGCCACGATGGCGCGCAGCAGCTGGCCGGGGTCAAACGGCTGGTAGACGCCCTCCGCGCTGGCCTGGATGCGCTCCAGGTCGAGCAGCTCGGCGATCATGGTGAGCAGGTGGTCGGCGATGCGGGTGATGTCCTTGAGGTAAGCATAGGCATTGTTATCGGGGGCCAGGTCCATGAGCAGGATGTTGGCATATCCCTGGATGGTGGCCAGCGGGTTTTTGAGGTCATGCGAGGCCATCTGGAGCATCTGACTCTTGAGGCGCGTCAAATCCTTAAGAGTTGTGATGTCGTTGAAGAGGATGACACGCCCCAGTTCGTGGGCTTCCTGGCCCTGCCGCCAGCTCGAAGCCCGCACGGCGTAATCGCGCTGGCCGACCTCGTCGCGCAGGTCAAAGCGACGTTCCCCGGCGGCGACCCGCTCTGCCACGACGGCGAAAAACGGGTTATCGGAAATCTCGGCCAGCGGGCGGCCGATGATGTCCGCTTCAGGCGCGCCGAACAGCGCCAGGGCCGCCGGGTTGGCCAGGGTGACCAGACCCTGGGGGTCGATGGTCAGCAGCGGCTCGTCGGTGCTTTCCAGCACCGCCTGCAACTGGCGCTGGTGGGTTTCCGCCTGGTGGAAAAGCTGGGCATTGCGGATGCTGATGGCGGCCTGGGCGGCGACGGTCGTGGCCAGCGCCAGGTCCTCTTCGGTGAAGTGGCCGGGTTCCCCATGTTCCAGGGTCATGATCCCGTTAACGTGATTGTTGTGGAGGAAGGGCACACACAGCACCGAGCGCGGCGGCGTCCGGTCGGTCAGGAAGGTCACCCAGCGGTTGTCGGTCTGGGTATCATGAACGATGGTCCCTGTCCGGTGGCGGTAAACCCACCCGGCGAGGCCGGTCTCCAGGACGCGGTTGACCAGGAAGCGGGAAAGCTCCGGCGGCAGGTCGCGCCGGATGATGTAGTGCTGCACCGTGTCATCGCCCTGCTGAAAGAGAAAAAAGCTGCCGCGTTCGGCGCCCAACATTTCCGTGAGCAGGGACAGCGTCTGGCTGAGCACATCATTCAGATCGAGGGAGTTCAGCAGGCTGGCCACCTTGGACAGCAGGATGACTTCCTGGGTTTTCCGGTTGAGTGGGGAGTCTTGTTCCATGGGATCACGCTCGTGGGCCAAAATAGGCTGGGTTCAGCGGGGGAAAGACGCCGCGCACTGCCCCTCGGCGACCGAACAGGTGGCGAGGACTTCTCCCAGTTGGGTGACGGCGAAGGACGCACCGGGCGCGTCATCGATCCAGAACCAGCGGATCTGCGAGGCTGTCCACCAGGCGGCGCGCGTCTGGCAGTATCGGGTATAGTCGAGCCTGATGTCCTGGCGGCTCAGGCCGCGACGCCACACCTGGTAACAATGCCCCGCTGGCAACGCCGACGGGGGAGAGCTGGCGAACTCGGTATCCCAGTCGGACGCCTGGAAGGAGAACGTTTCGCCGGTTTCCGGATCAACCCGCACAAATTCCAGGAACTGCACATCCAGCGGACCGCGGCTGTTGTTGACCAGCAGGAACGACTGATCGTCATAGACCATCAGCAGATCAGCGTCAGCCAGGGGGGTGGCCGTGGTCGGCGGGGTTTCCGTTTCCGTCGGGGATGGGCCAGCGGCCTGGCCAGTGGCCGTCGCGCCCGGCCCGGCGACCGATCCTGAAGTGGGCGAAGCCGGTCTGCTGGCGGAGAAAAGCCAGCCGCCCCGATTCTGGATGAGGAGCGCGCCCCCAGCGGCGATCACCCCCAGGATGAGCAACAACAGCCGTCGGCGGAGCCGACCCCGCCGGGCCGGGCGCGGTGACTTCCGGCCCCTGGACAGCGGCGCAGAGACCACCGTGTCTGTATCTTCGTGGGCTTCGCCGGCCGGACGCTCCACAACGGCTTCCGGCGCGTCGGCGGCCAGGGGGATGGTCGTGGGCGCTGGGGTGACCTTTTCCAGTTCGCCAGTGTCTTCGTCATCTTCCAGGGCGGTCCCGGCCTGGAGCTTGAGGGCCGCCGCCAGCGCCTCGACCATGGCCGCGCCACTGGGGTACCGATCCTGCGGTTCCTTCCGCAGGGCGTGCATGATGACGTTTTCAACCTCCGGGCTGATGTCCGGATTGATGGTGGAGGGCAGGGGAGGCGGCTCATTGAGATGTTTGAGGGCCACGCTCATGGTGGAGGGGTCGTCGAAGGGGACCTTGCCGGTGAAAATCTCGTACATCACCACGCCCAGCGAGTAAAAGTCGCTCTGGGGGACCGCCTGGGCCGAGGAGATGGCCTGCTCCGGGGCGATGTAGTGGGCGCTGCCGAAGGTATTGCCGATGGTGCCTTCAGGGATGTTGAGCGCCAAGCCGAAGTCGGTCAGGATGGCCTTACCTTCCGGCGTCACCATGATGTTGGACGGTTTGATATCCCGGTGGATGACGCCCGCCCGGTGGGCATAGTCCAGGGCCAGGGCGATATCCCGCACGATGCGGAAGGCGGTTTCGGGGGGCATGACCTGTTCTTTTTCGGCGTATTCGCGCAGGATGTAGCGCAGGTCCTGCCCTTCCACGAAGTGCATGGCCATGAAGTTGACATCGCTCTCCGGCACCTGGCCGAACTGATAAATGCCGACGATGTTGGGGTGCCTCAGGCGGGCAATGGCGCGGGCCTCGCGGGTGAAGCGGGTCTGGTATTCCTCCAGTTCCTCACTGTTGCCGCCTACGTCGATGACCTTGACGGCGGCGAACCGGTCCAGTTTTTCGTCGTAACCCCGGTACACACGGGCCATACCCCCGCGTCCCAGGAGTTCTATAATGGTATAGTCACCGAGCACCTTGCCGATCAATGGGTCCGCCATGACCAGTCCAGTTCTGTGGAAGCCGATCAGCGCCGCTGTTCCCCTTCATTATACTGACCTTGCGGCATGTGCGGAAATCGCCCCCGGCGGAACCTGCTCGCCGGGCGGGGTTGCGGTATACTAGCTAGGAAACACCGATCAGGCTGACAGTATGTAGGGCGGGATAGAGGTCAAACTGTGTCTTCACCCCTGGAAATCAGCGAGCAGGAGATTCGGGATCGCTGCCGCCGCTTGTTGACCCTGGCGGCGGAAGAATGCGTCCGCATGGGCCACAACTACATCGGGACGGAGCATCTGTTCAACGCCCTCACCAAGATCGAGGGGGGGCGGACCCAGCGCCTGCTGCGGGACGCTGACCTGGACCCCGTGGCCGTCCGCAACAGCGTGCGCGAGGCTGCCGGGCGGGGGTCCGATCTGCCGCTGGAGCCAGTTCCGCTGACCCCCCGCGCCCGCACGGTGCTCTCCATTGCCATCTACGCCGCCGACGACGAGGATGTGGATGACGTGCAGGAAGATCACCTGCTGCTGGCCCTGCTCCAGGAGGGCGAAGGCGTGGCGGTCCGCAAACTGACGGAGATGGGCTTTGACCTGCCGTACTGGTCGGCGATGCTGCTCGGCGAAGCCGAGGCCCGCTACGAGGCTGGCGCGCTGGAATCGGGAGAGCGCCCCACGCCGACCCGCGAGTTGGGCCACGCCCCCACGCCGATGCTGGACAAGTTCGGGCGCGACCTGGTCCAGCAGGCCAAAGAGGGTAAGATCGGCCCGGCCATCGGACGGGAGCGCGAGATGCGCACGGTGGCGCGGACGCTGGCCCGCAGCAAAAAGAACAACGCCCTGCTGGTGGGCGATTCCGGGGTGGGCAAGACGGCGGTGGTCGAGGGGTTGGCCTGGGCCATCGCCCACGGCACAGCCCCCAGTTCCATCCAGAACCGCCGCATTGTCCAGATTGAACTGGGGGCGCTGGTCGCCGGGACCAGCCTGCGCGGCCAGTTTGAGGAGCGGCTGGTGGGCATCGTGGAGGAGATCAAAGAATCGCCGGACGTGATCCTGTTCATTGACGAGCTTCACACCCTGGTCGGGGCGGGCGACACGCTGGACAGCAACCTGGACGCGGCCAACATCCTCAAACCAGCGCTGTCCCGTGGCGAGATCAGGTGCATCGGCGCGACCACGGTCGAGGAATACCGCCGGGCCATCGCCCAGGACGCGGCGCTGGATCGGCGCTTTCGGGTGATCGAGATCGAGGAGCCGACGGTTGAGGAGACGCTGGCCATCCTGGCCGCGCTGCGCGACCAGTACGAGAAACACCATGGGGTCACCATCCGGCCGGACGCGCTGGAAGCTGCCGCCCGCCTGTCGGTGCGGTACCAGCCCGACCGCCGGCTGCCGGACAAGGCGCTGGACCTGATCGACGAAGCCTGCGCCCGCCTGGTGATCCGGACCCATATACCGGAGGAGGGGGCGATCAACGAAGTCACCGCCCACACCGTCGCCACGGTGCTGTCCGAGTGGACGGGCATCCCCGTGGCCGACCTGACCGCCGATGAGCGCCGCCGTTTCGCCCAGATGGAGGAGGCGCTGCGGGCGCGCGTGGTCGGGCAGGATCGGGCGGTGGCGGCGGTGGCAGCGGCCATCAAACAGGCGCGGGCGGGGCTATCTGACCCCAATCGGCCTATCGGCGTTTTTCTGTTTCTGGGGCCGTCGGGCGTGGGTAAGACGGAACTGGCCAAAGCCCTGACCGAATTCCTGTTCGGGACGGAGGATGCGCTGATTCGCCTCGACATGTCGGAGTTCCATGATGAGCATACGGTGGCCCGGTTGATCGGCGCGCCGCCCGGCTACCGCGACTCCGAACGCGGCGGGCAGCTCACCGAGGCGCTGCGCCGCCGTCCCTACAGCGTCGTCCTGCTGGACGAGGTGGAGAAGGCTGTCCCGGAGGTCTTTGATGTCTTCCTGCAAATCTTCGACGATGGCCGCCTCACTGACTCGCGAGGGGGAACGGTGGATTGTCGCCACTCCGTGTTTATCATGACCAGCAATATCGGCGCGGGGGAGTCGGCGCGGGGCATGGGCTTCGGACACGATGAAGAAGACCGCCTGCCGGATTACGAGGCTTACCTCAAAGAATTCTTCCGCCCGGAGTTTCTGAACCGCCTGGACGAGGTGGTGACCTTCCGCCCGCTCAACGTGGTGAACCTGAACACCATCCTGGACCTGCAACTGAAGGAATTACGCGAGCGGCTGAACAGACAGGGCCTGACCCTTATCCTGGACGATACGGCACGCGGCGCGCTGCTGGAGGAAGGCTATGACCCGGCGATGGGGGCGCGACCGCTCAAGCGAGCCATTGAGCGCCTGCTGACCCGGCCCCTGAGCGCCCACTTGTTGGAGGATGCCTTCACGCCCGGCCAGACGGTTTACGTCCGGGCAACGGATGGGGGTCTGGTTTTCACCGCCGGTTCGGTTGACTCTGAGGAGTTGCCATCGGCGACGCAGCCGCACTGAGCCGATACCTATGGACCAGCCATTGCCTTCCGTCCCGCAGACCGGTCGACGCGCCCCTCCGCTCTCCCCTGACGAGGAAGCCAGGCTGCTGACGGCCTGGCGCAAAGAGGACGACATCGACCTGTTCGCCAACGACCCCGACCCCGAAATCCGGCGGGTGGGGCGTCTGGCGCTGCGCCGTTCCCCGCCGGACATCAACGACGCTTTCGCACTGGGCGATCTGTGCGCCCAGCGGGCGCTGCTCGACGATCAGCTGCGGGTGTTTTACGTCGGCAAAGCGATGGCCGGCTACCGGCGGGCCGCCGCCCGGGCCACCAATACTGTGGACCGTCAGCTGACAGAACAGGCTATTGCCCGCTTCGTGCGGTGGACGACGGAGGTCGCCCTGCGGCTGGCCTCACCGCGCAACGTGGCGGTGGCCCTGTGGGCGGCGGCGGAGCTTTCCCCGGAGGAACAGTCCCCGGAATTGCAGGAAGTGTTACAGGCCCTGCTGCGGCAATATCCCATCAGTGTTGACGGCGGACCCGGCCTGAGTCAGGCCGACCGCAGGCCGGGCACGGACGAGACGATGGCCGCGTCGCCAGTGCCGGGCGTGATCTCGGATACCCAGGATGATCTGGACCAGCCGGATGTTTCGGATGTCCTGTCGGACGTTTATGAGGTGGCCGAGATCGAAGAGGGCGCGCCCGACGCGCCGGTCGCCGACCAGCCAGGCCACGCCGAGGGTCGATTCTCGGCGGTGGATATGCGCCCCCTCAGCGGCACCCAGGGTCCCTCCCCGACAGCGGAGGACGAGTTCTGGCCGGGCGACCGCATCGAAGACCGCTACGAAGTGGCCCAGGTCTTGCGCGGCGGCATGGGAGTGGTTTACCTGTGTTACGATCACCAGCAGCGCGAGCCAGTGGCCATCAAGAGTTTCCAGGCGCGGTTCTTCGACAACGAACGGGCGGTGGCGCGGTTCATCCAGGAGGCGCTGACCTGGGTGCGGCTGGAGAAACATCCGCACATCGTCCAGGCGCGGGTGGTGCGCACCATTCGCGGGCGCCCGCACATTTTCCTGGAACACGTCAGCGGGCCGGAGGGGTTAGGCTCTGACCTGCGGGCATGGATCGACCACAACCGGCTCACGATGGAACTGACGGTGAAATTCGGCCTGCACGTCGCCAGGGGGATGCAGCATGCCGTGGAGAAAGTGCCAGGGCTGGTGCATCGCGATCTCAAGCCGGCCAACATCCTGGTGACGCACGACGAAGTGGCTAAAGTGACCGACTTCGGGCTGGTGCATTCGGTGGCGGTGGCCGACGTGCCGCTGGTGGAGGACGACGACAGCCCCGTTCGTCTGACCCGGGTCGGATCGGTGGTGGGGACGGCTCCGTACATGTCCCCGGAGCAGTGCCGGGCGGAGGCGGTCGATCCCCGGTCGGATATCTACGCCTTCGGCTGCATCCTGTTTGAGATGCTGGCCGGGCGGCCCGTCTTCCCGGCGCGTAAGTTCCACGCCTGGCTGGCGGCTCATCTGGCTGAAACCCCGGCGATTCCGGCGGACGTGGCGGCCGACATCCCTGACGGATTGAGCAAGCTGGTGCTGGACTGCCTGGCCAAGGCCCCGGACGATCGCCCGCCGAATTGGGGGGCGGTCGTCGACCGGCTGACGCCGATCTACCAGGACGTGTGGGGCGAGCCGGTCAGCGAAGACCTCAGCGGCGCGCAACTGGAAGCACATGAGCTGATGGACAAGGGCTACAGCCTGACCGAGCTGGGCCGCGCCGAGGAAGCGCTGGAAGCCTACGACCGGGCGCTGGCCTTGCAGCCAGATTACGCCTGGGCCTGGGCGCGGAAGGGCCGCACGTTGCGCCTGCTGGATCGGTATGACGAGGCGCTGGGATGTTTCGAACAGGCGATCCGGCTCTCTCCCAATTACGCCTGGGCCTGGAACGGCAAAGGCATCGTCCTGGAGCGGTTGGGCCGCCCGGAGGAGGCGCTGGCCTCTTACGAGAAAGCGTCGGCGTTGAAACCGGGCGATGTCTGGCCCTGGTACAACCAGGCGGACATCTTGCAGGCGCAGGGGCGGTTTGAGGAGGCGCTGGCCCTGCTGGACCGGGCGCTCAACGTGGACCCCATGCACGCGCACAGTTGGGCCAAACGCGGGCAGATTTACCGGCTGATGGAGCGTTACGACAGCGCGGTCAAGGCGTATCGCATGGCCCTCAAGTTGCAGCCGGATTATGGCTGGGCCAGCAACGGCCTGGGACTGGCCCTGAAGGCCCTGGGGCGCTGGCAGGATGCCCTGACGGCCTTCCGCCACGCGGCCCGCGATGCCCCGGACGAGGTCTGGCACTGGTACAACCAGGTGGAGATGCTGGTCGAACTGGGGCGCTACGCCGAGGCGCTGTCCCCGGCCCAGGAGGCGGTCCGGGTTGATCCGGCGCATGCCTATAGCTGGGCCAAGCTGGGGCAGGTGTGTCGGTATTTGCAGCGGTATGAGGAGGGGCTGGAGGCTTATAACCAGGCGTTAGCCCTGACGCCGGATTACGCCTGGGCCATCAACGGCAAGGGTATCGTGCTGGAGCGGTTGGAGCGTTACCTGGAAGCGTTGGCCTGCTACGAGGAGGCGGCCAGGCTGGCCCCGGACGACGTGTGGCACTGGTACAACCAGGGTAACGTTCTGGTGCTGCTCAAACGCTTTGAGGCGGCGCTGACACCGCTGCAAAAGGCCATCCAGCTGGCCCCCCGTCATGCTCGCAGCTGGGCTCGCCTGGGCAATGCCCTGCGTCACCTGGACCGGGCGGAGGAGGCGCTGGGATATCTGGAACGCGCCGTCGAGCTGGAGCCGGACTACGCCTGGGCCTGGAATGAGTTGGGGGCGGTGTGCGAGGCCCTGGGCCAGCCGGAAGAGGCCCTGGCCGCCTACGCCCGGGCCGCCGAAATCGACCCCGACAACGCGCTCTATCTCTATAACCAGGCCGATTCCCTGATTGTGTTCCGCCGCAATGAGGAGGCGCAGGCGCTGCTGGAGCGGGCGGTGGCGATCAACCCGCTGCACAACCGTGCCTGGGCCAAGCTGGGGCAGGTCTTCCGCCGTCTGGGACGCCATGAGGAGGCGCTGGCGGCCTATGACCGGGCGCTCCAGATCGATGATCGTTACGCCTGGGCCTGGAACGGGCGCGGTCTGACCTACAGCGCCATGGGCGATCATGAGCGTGCGCTCGATTGCTTCAAACGGGCCGCCGAGGAAGACCCGCGCGATGTCTGGTTCTGGTATAACCAGGGCGACGCGCTGGTGATCCTGCACCGCTATGAGGAAGCGCTTGGCCCGCTGGACCGGGCGCTGGCGCTCAATAACCAGCACATCGAATCATGGGCCAAAAAAGGACAATGTCTGCGCCGCCTGGGTCGGCATAAGGAGGCGGTGGTGGCCTATGATCAGGCGCTGGCCGTCGACCCTCACTACGCCTGGGCCTGGAATGGGCGCGGCCTGGCGCTGGATGGGATGGGGCGGCGGGAGGAAGCGCTGGCCAGTTTTGAGCGCGCCGTGCAGGAGGACCCCACCGGCCTGTGGTATTACACCAACCAGCTCGATCCTTTGCTGGACCTGCGGCGGTACGAGCAGGCGCTGGAGGTGGTCGATCGGGCCTTGGCGGTCTCCCAGGACAGCGCCAACGTGTGGGCGCGGCGCGGGCAGATTTTGCGGCGCTTGAAGCAGCCAGCCGAAGCGATCACCAGCTACCAGGAGGCCATCCGGCGCGACCCGGCCTACGCCTGGGCGTACAACGGCCTGGGGCTGGCCTATGCGGCGCTGGAACGGTGGGAGGAAGCGCTGGAATGTTACGAGCAGGCCACCCATTACAACGGCGGCGATGTCTGGTTCTGGCATAACCGGGGCGAGGCGTTGATCGCGCTGGGCCGGTACGAGGAGGCCGTGGAAGTCCTCAACCAGGCGCTGCACCTGAACCCCCAGCACGAAGCCGCCCGCGCCAAGCGGACCGAAGCCCGCCGTCTGTGGCAGGCCCAGCAGCAGGATGGGCCGGATGCCCCTCGCGACTCTCGATAGCGGGCGCTGGCATTTGGCCCGCCAGAACGGGATTCAGTGCCTATGAGCCAGGAGATGATTACCGTCCGGTTGATGAGCGGCCCCCAGGACGGCCTGGGATTGGAGTTTCCCCTGTCCCAGGCGGGGGAGGAGACGGTGGTAACCATTGGCCGCAGTGAAGACTGCGATGTGTCGCTGCCGTATGACAGCCAGGTATCGCGGGTGCATGCCCGGCTCATCTGCGCGTGTGATGACGAAACCCTGGACGAGGGTGAGGTGCGGCGGCGGACGCGGCTTCGCCTGGTCGATGTCGGCAGCCGCAATGGCACCTACCTGGGCCAGCAGCGGCTGAGAGATGAGAGCGCCCCCCTGAAGCCAGGGGACCTGTTCCGCGTGGGGCGGACCTGGCTGCGCGTCGACCCCTGAGCCAGCGCCCTCCCCGCCGTCCACCACCGCCATGATTGACGATAGTTACCTGGATGTGCTGCGCCAGCTGGTGCACCGATTGGGCGACGACTCGCCGGAAGGCGCCGGCCGGCCCCCGGTCAATTGGGCGTTGACCGGCAGTCTGTCGATGGCACTGCAAGGCGTACCCGTCGAGCCGCACGATATCGACGTGCAGACCGACGCGGCGGGCGCTTATGAGATCGAACGTCGGTTCGCGGCGGCGGTCATCCGCCCGGTGGCCTTTTCCTCGGCGGAGAACATCCGCTCCCATTTTGGGGCGCTCCGCATCAATGGCCTCACGGTCGAGATCATGGGCGATATCGAGAAGCGGCTGCCGGACGGCTCCTGGGAAGGCCCGGTCGATCTGGCGCGTCACCGGCATGTAGTGGCGGTGGCCGGGATGCGTGTGCCGGTGCTGTCGCTGGCCTATGAGCAGGAGGCGTACCTCAAGCTGGGCCGCGTCGAACGGGCGGCGTTGCTGGCGCGGTGGCTGGCCGGGCCGGGCGGCTCTGGCGAAGGATAGTTTGTGTGTCCTCCCCTCGATGGCTCACCCGCGTTTTATATTTCTGGATCACCCTGTGTGTGTTGGGGATTGCCTTCGGCCAGGCGCTGGCCGCTGAGCATGGCCTGAGGCGCACGGTGATCGATTCGGGCGGCGGCGCGTCCAGCGAGTCGGTGGCCTGGCCGCTGGTGGACGGGGCGCTGCCCAACTGGGACCGCCCGCAGACAATCCGCCTGGGAGGGTTTGTGTGGCAGGGTGGGCCGGGCGCGACGACCTGGCGTGTCGTCCATAACGGCGGCGTGACGGTGCGGGTGGACGGCCAGACGGTTTTTCAGGCCCGCGAACACGGCCCGCTGACCGCCGACGAGTTCCCGGTATCGTGGCCCGGCGACTGGCTGGCGCTGGAAATCGAGTACGACCACGATCCGGCAGCGCTGGACATCCCCGGCGGGCGGCTGCTGATGGCCGTCTACGAGCCAGCGGCCTGGGGATGGGCGCTGCTGCCCACGTATCGCCTGTACACGGCTTCCCCTGACCCGGCCCTGGCGGCTGCTGAGGCGATCAGGCAGACGCTGACGACGCTGGCGCTGGCGGGCCTGCTGGCCGGACTCCTGGCGCTGGGGCTGCGCTGGGCCTGGCGGGCGCGAGTCTGGCAGCAGCGGGAGGCGTGGATCATGGCCGCGCTGATCCTGGCGGCGTTGCTGGTTCGCCTGGTGGTCCTGGAAGAGCGGGCGGCTGGCGATGGTTACTTCTACGAGCCGCGCGTCGGGGCGGACAACTACGTCGATCTGGCGCGGCGGCTGTACAGCGGGGCGGCTTCACTGGGCGGGACGTGGTACCAGCCGGGCGCGGCCATCTGGTTCGTGGGGGTGATGCGCCTGTGCGGGCCTGATCTGGAGAAGCTGTACGTGGCGAACGCGGTCCTGGGCGCGTGGAGCGTGGGGGCCATTGCCGGGGCGGGAAGGCTGTTGGGCGGGCGGCGGGCCGGGATCATCGCCGGGCTGGTGGGGGCGATTTTCCCGCCGCTGGTCTTCTATCACACGACGCTGCTGCCGGTGGCAGTGGCGGCGGCGTTGACGGCCTGGGCGGCGCTGGCCGGGCTGTGGACGGCCCGCCGGTCATCGGCCTGGGGGGCGGTGGCCTTCGGCTTCCTGATCGGGCTGGCGGCGCTGGTCCGCCCGTCGACGCTGGTCTGGGGCGCGGCGCTGCCGGTGGCCTTGCTGGCGGCGCGGGACCGGGCGGGCAGGTGGCGCGGGTGGCGGCGGGTCGTCGGGCTGAGTGCGCTGGCCGGGGTGGTCGCCCTGGGGACCATCGCCCCGCAGACGCTGGCCAACCGGGCGGCGGGCGAAGGCAGCCTGATCAGCAGCAATGGTCCGCGAGCGTTATACGCGGGCAACAACCGCGACGGCGACGGCACCGCTGTGCTTAACGTGGGACAGGCGTGGTATGTGGCTGCCCAACGTCACCAGGACTGGATCGCGGCTACGGTGGCTGACGCGCAGGCCGATCCGCTGCGGGCGGCTTCGCTGCTGCTGCACAAGGCCGGCTTGTTCTGGGGGAACGTGGAGATCACCAACAACGTCAGCTATACCCGCGACGGGGTGCGGGCTTCGGCCACGCTGGCGCTGCTGTCGCTGAATGGCTCCCTGGGCGTGGCGCTCCTGGGCTGGCTGGCGGTGGCTGGGCTGGCGCTGGCCTGGGCGGAGACCGGCGGGACCCGGGGGCGGGCGCTGATGTGGCTCCTGGCGGCCATGATCGCGCTCTACATGTTGGGCACGGTCGCCTTTTACGTGATCGGACGGCTGCGCGCGCTGGTGATCCCGCTCCTGGTCATCCCCGCTGGACTGGCCCTGGATCGGCTTGTGGCGGCGGCAGCGGCCCGGCGCGCCGACCGCCGGCTGTTCCGGGCGGGCGCGGTCGGCCTGGCCTTCCTGCTGATGATGCACGCTTTTGAGTATCAGTTGCCGCGCAAGGGATTCTTCTACGGCGGCCTCCCCGCCGAGGCCGTCCCGCGCGCCGACAACCTGGGGGGCGAGGTGCGGCTGGTTGGCGCTGGCCCGGTCGAGACCGATCACCGGCCCGGCGGTTACGTCTATGTGACGCTGTACTGGCAGGCCATCGCCCCGCCCACCGAGGATTACATGACCTTCGTGCACCTGGTGGACGAGGAAGGGCGGAAGATCGCTGGCAAGGATGTTATGCTCGGCGGGATCAGCCATCCGCCGGTCGGCGCGTCGGGCTGGCCGGTGGGGGCGACGCTGGCCGAGTCCTATCTGGTGCTGCTGCCGGACGACGCCCCGCCCATCCTGGAATTGCATACCGGCTTGTATCGCCGGGACAGCCTGGCCCGCCTGCCGCTGCTCGCCCCGGACGGCGCGCCGCTGGACCGGGACTTCGTGCGGCTCCGGGCGCTGGGCCTGATCCCGCCAGAGGGACTCCCGGCGCTGACGGGCGCAGTCAAGGCGG
>DAOTXK010000164.1:0-19260 GCA_034435395.1 Anaerolineae bacterium
CGTTGCAGGAGGCGTTGCTGCTGCTGTACTCCGCGGTGTATACGCTCGGCCCGAACGTCCACCTGGTCGTGCAGAGCATGGAGAACGGCGTGTGGTTCCGGGTCCGCTACGCCCGCGCCGGGCAGGCCTGCCCCAACAGCCTGCCGGAACTGCTCGACTCGCTGAGCGGCAACTGGCGGCTGGAAGACACCGCTTTTGAACTGCGCACCGCCGCCGATTTTATCGCCCTGAGCGGCAGCCAGTTGCACTTGCAGGGCACCGAGCGCTTCTGTGAGATGGCCTTTTTCGTCTATGCCGTCGGCAAGCGTCCTCCGGAGCCTCGCCTGACGCGGGAAGTGGCCGAGCCGCCGCCCATCACGACTGCCGCCGAGGATAAAATCCTGGGCTCGGTGATCAGAAGTGGTGAGGAGGATGTCACCAGGCCGCTGGGGGAACCGTCGTCCGACCCGGCAGCTCCCCCGACCTCCGCCGATCCCGTTGAACCGCCGGAGATCGACGGTCAACCGCCGCCCAGGGAGTGACATAACGTCTCCCCGGTCCCCGTCTCTGCTTCCATGATGATCACGGCTGGCCAGCCATCCCATCGCCTGCCGCCGCCTGACCGCTGGCCCGTGCCCCGGAGGTTTGTTTGGGTTTCGATCCGCTGGTAGACTGGAAACCATTATGTGCCGGTTTCCTGACGCCGGTGCCCCTGTCCACCGGCCCCTACCAGAGGAGCAAAACCATGCTCTCGCTGTCCGAAAAGCTGGTTTTTGTCATCCTGGCGGTTGTCTCCCTTTACCTGACCTGGCACAACTTCCAACGCGTGGCGAAAGTGATCGGGCGCGGCGGCGGTCGGCTCCACCTGGAGCGGCTGCCGGAGCGCCTGTGGCGCGCCCTGGAAGTGACCGTCACCCAGCGCACGGTGCTCACCGCCCGGCCAGTCTCCAGCCTGTTCCATCTGGCCATCGTCTGGGGATTCCTGTTCTACTGTCTGGTCAACCTGGGCGACATCCTGGAGGGCCTGATCCCGGATTACGTGTTCCTGGGCGAAGACGGCATTGGCGACCTCTACCGTTTGCTGGGGGACGTGCTCAGCCTCGGCGTGATCGTCGGCATGGTCTACTTTCTGGTCCGCCGCTTCCTGACGCCCGCCCCGGCCCTCCGGTTCAACGACCGGGTACTGTTGCATGAAAAGGTGACGGCGGGCGGCATCCGTCGCGACTCGGCCATTGTGGGGGCGTTTATCCTGGGGCATGTCGGCGGGCGCTTCCTGGGACAGACGCTGGCGCTGGCCCAGCACCAGGCGGACCCCTGGCAGCCTTTCGCCAGCGCCGTCGCCACTCTGTGGAGCGGCGGGCAGCCTGGACTGCTGTCCATCGGCGAACACGCCATGTGGTGGCTGGCCATCGGCCTGGTCCTGGCCTTCGTGCCCTGGTTCCCGCAGACCAAACACTTCCATCTGATGGTCGGCCCTTTTAACTTCCTGACCAGGCCGGAGCGGCGCTCGCTGGGCGCGATGGACCCGCTCGATCTGGCGGATGAGTCCATTGAGCAGTTCGGCGCGGCCAACCTGGAGCACCTCTCCCGCACCCAGATCGTGGACGCCTACGCCTGCATCATGTGCAACCGCTGCCAGGACGTATGTCCGGCCTACGCGGCAGGCACCGCCCTGTCCCCCGCCGCCCTGGAGGTTAATAAACGGTATTATCTGAGGGACCACGCCGGGGCGCTGGCGGATGGCGCGGAATCGCCGGACACGCTGTTCGACTACGGGCTGACGGTTGACGGCGTGTGGGCCTGCACGGCCTGCGGGGCCTGCGTGGAGATCTGCCCGGTCGGCAACGAGCCGATGATGGACATCCTCAACCTGCGCCAGCACCTGGTGCTGATGGAAGGGCAGCCGCCCGATCGGCTGGCCACCGCCTTCACCCAGGCGGAGCGGGCTGGCGACCCCTGGGGCCACCCCCGTGGCACGCGGTTGGACTGGGCCGAAGGGCTTGACCTCCCTCTCCTGGCGGAGAAGAAGCAGGCGGACGTGCTCTACTGGGTCGGCTGCGCGGGGGCCTACGATCCCGGCGGCCAGCGGGTCAGCCGGGCGATGGTTCAGATTCTGCGGGCGGCTGGCGTGGATTTCGCCGTGCTGGGCGACGAGGAGCGCTGCACCTGCGAATGGGCGCGGCGCGGCGGACAGGAGGCGCTTTACCAGGAAGCGGCGCAGGCTATCATCGACACTTTCCACCAGTACACGTTCGACCTGATCCTGACCCAGTGCCCGCACTGCTTCAACACGTTCAGGAATGAATATCCCGACTTCGGCGGGAACTTCACGGTGATCCATCACAGTCAGTACATCGCCCGGCTGTTGACGGAAGGCCGCCTCACACTCCAGAAATGGGACCGGCGGCGCAGGCCGCAGACCCTCACCTATCACGATTCGTGTTTCCTGGGCCGTTACAACGGCGAATACGACGCCCCTCGCCAGGCGCTGGCCGCGTATCCGGGCTTCGAACTGATCGAGATGCGTCGGGCGCGGAACCGGGGCCTGTGCTGTGGCGGTGGCGGCGCGCAGGTCTGGATGGAAACCCACCAGGAAACCCCGGTCAACGTCACCCGCTTTCAGGAGGCTGTGGCCACCGGCGCGCAGACCATCGGCGCGGCCTGCCCATTCTGCACGATCATGCTGAGCAGCGCCGCGCAAACGCTGGGCCAGGCGGACCCGGCCATCCAGGACATCGCCGAGATTGTGGCCGCCCGGCTGGCGTAAGGCGGCGTCGTGGGGAGTGGTCCGCCCCAGCGGCCGGCTGGCGGGCGTGAAGCGCCGTCAGGTTCAGTGAGGAAGGGCATGAAACGCGCTTATCTGTTGGGGCTGCTCGTCATTGCCGCCCTGATCCTGCTGCTGCTCCTGTCCATCATCCAGCAGCTCAGCCAGCCCGGCCCGCTCCCGGCCAGGGATCAGACCGCCACCGCCGAATCCCTGCTCAACGGCGGGTATCCCTTCGGTCATCCCACCGGCTTTCCGGCGGAGATCATCGAGCAGCACATGACCATGACCGCCACGGCCCGTGGCACCTGGCCGCCGACTCCGCCGCCGTCCACGCCCGGCCCCACCGCGCCCTGACCGGAACTTCTGACCTTCGCTGCCGTATACGTAACAGGATGGGGTTCCCCATCCACCGAAGGCAAAGGGGGAACCATGCGCCGGGCCAACCGGTGGGGCCTGATCTTCATCGCTACACTCATCGTCATGCTGGGCCTCATGCTGGGGCGCAGCTTCGCGCCGCCCTCGTCTGCCGCCCTGACTCTGACCGTCGGCGCTGAGACCGGCCTGGCGGCCCGCCAGACGGGGGATGCGCCGGGCGGTCCGACTGGCATCATCCTCCCGCCGCCAACCCTGACGCCGACCGTCGGCCCCACGCGCCTGGCCCTCACCGCTCGCGCCTATGCCACCACGCATGCCGATGCCCTGGGCGATCTCATGGTGACCGTGGACGGGCAGGGGCTTCTCTATCGCGTCACCCTCACCGAGGCGGAGATCAACCCGCTGATCGCCCGTTATGCGGCGGAGGTGGACAACGTGGACCACGTTCACCTGGCCCTGGCCCCCGGCACCGGTGCGCTCACCGCCGATTTTTATGTGCTGGGGGTGACCATGGAGGTGGAAGCCACGGCCCGCCTGCTGGCCGAGAATGGGGCGCTGACCGTGGAGGTGATGGCGGCCTCCCTGGGCGGGATCGGGTTTCCCCAGGCGGCCATCGACGCCATCCACCATGACCTGGTGGAGATGATCAACGAGGCGTTGTTGGAGGCGCTGGCCGAATATGGCCCTCCGTCAGCGATCACTGTAACCGACGTGACCATGGGCGAGGGATGCTTGAGCTTCACCTTCCGGTTGTCGGCGGGCACGACGCCCGTCGCTTCCCCTGTCTCTTCATGAGAGTTTTCCTACCACGCGGGGGCCAGGTGGTGGCAGAAGCAGCGCCCGCATCTTCAGGGACAGCGCCCACCCCGGCCCCTGGCCGAAATTCGTCGGACGAGGGGCTTGCTTCTCATCAGGTTTTAATCTACAATTAGGAAAATTCTCACATTCCATGAGAATTTGCCCGCGACCGCTCTCCCAAGGGGGGAAAGCGGCATAGAGCTTGTCTCTTTGTCTTCTGAAGTTGCGCCGCAGTTGCCGGGCGTGACCAGTGAAAGGAGCGGAACGGTTATGTCGCGGAAGATTCTCCTGGCCATCGGCAGTCTCCTGCTGCTGTTGGCTGCCGGCGTCTGGGGCGTCAGCGGCCAGGGTGGTCAGGAATTTGAGGAAGTCCCGATCTTCACCACGGCGGCGGATGTGGTTGGGGTCGGCACTTACGTCGCTGCCGAGGCTTATGCGGTGCCCGCCGGTGAGAATCCCGAGGAGCAACCGGTGCAGGCCCTCATCATGCCCTACGGCATCACGCCGAACATGCACGTGGAGACGATCGAGGACTTTGTGCAACCGGAGCCAGCGGTTCAGGGCTTCACCTTCGACTGGAGCCTGGAAGCCCCGGCGGGGTCGGCAGCCGAGTTGATCGAAGGCACCGTCGCCATTTTTATGGCCGATGTGGCAGGTCAATACGTGCTGACGCTGGCGGCGACCGATGAAAACGGCAACAGCGCCGAGACCAGTTGGGTCGTCCACGCCACCACCTATGTTGGCGTTGGCGGGCTGGACGGCCAGCCGCCGGAAGAGCCGGAGTGCGCCACCTGCCACACCGACCGGGCGCAGGCCTGGGCGGCGACCGGCCACGCCACCATGTTCGCCCGCGCCATTGACGGCCGGGTGAGCGACCACTACGGCCCGGACTGCGTGAGCTGCCATACCACCGGCTTCAACAACCGTCCGGAAGCGGTCAACGGCGGCTTTGACGATGTGGTGGCCGAGACCGGCTGGATGTTCCCGGAGACGCTGGAGCCTGGCAACTGGCAGGCCCTGGTCCAGGAATTCCCCCAGGTCGCGGCGATGGCCAACATCCAGTGTGAAAGCTGCCACGGGCCGGGCGGGATGCACCAGGCGGCTGCCGCCGGCGGCGATGAAGATGAGGATGAAGGTGGGGGCGCTATGGTGGCCGTCGCCGGGCCGATTAACCGTGGCCTGGCTTATGGCACCTGCGCGCAGTGTCACTCGGAAGAGCCGTATCATATCTTCCCCCAGCAGTGGGAGCTGAGCGCCCATGCCGATAAAAACGCCCGCGCCTTCTGGTACCCGATCGGCGAGGATCATGCCTCCTGCGTCCAGTGCCACAGTGGCGCTGGCTACATCGACTGGGCCAGCGGCAAGCCGGCGGAAGAACAGCGCACCGAGTACCAGGTCATCACCTGCGCTGTGTGCCATGATCCACACAGCGCCGGGAACCCCAACCAGCTCCGCGTCTTTGACTCGGTCACGCTGCCGGACGGCACCGAAGTGGCCGACGCCGGACCCGCGGCCACCTGCATGAGTTGCCACAACGCCCGCCGCTCCGCTGTCGCCACGGTGGAAGGCGTGGCCTCTGGGGGAAGCTTCAGCACGCCGCACTACTCGACGGCTGCCGAGTTGATGAACGCCACCGGCGGTTATACCTGGGGGCTGAGCCTGCCCACCAGCCCGCATGGCCGGATCATCGAAGAGTCCTGCATCAACTGCCACATGGGCCCCACGCCGGGCATGGATGACATGGGCACGCCCGACGACCGCAGCGATGATCAACCCCTGCCCGGCCACAACACGGTCGGCGGGCACACCTTCGCCATGGTCAGCCCGGTCGATGGGGCCGAGAACGTGGCCATCTGCCAGGTCTGCCACGACGGCGCGACGAGCTTCGATTTTGAGGCCTTCCGCGACTACGACGGCGATGGCGTGATCGAGACCAACCAGGCCGAGGTCGAAGGGCTGCGCGAGCTGCTGCAGGCCGCAGTCGTGGAGGCAGGTGTCGAAGTGCTGCCCTCTCACCCGTACTTCAATTTCCCCGAAGGCACCAGCGCCGATGTCTATGGCGCGGTGTGGAACCTGAAATTCTCCGAGAGCGGCGGTTCGGCGGTGCACAACCTGCGCTACACCGTGTCGCTCCTGCAACTCAGCTATGAGCGGCTGACCGGCCAGCCGGTGCCGGGCGCGTACATCCTCTCGCCCAAAGAATGATCCATCGGCGAGGCCCTGGGCCTGTGCTCGGCCTCGACCGGCGACAGCACCCGCGTCTCCCCGGAAGTCTGCGGGTGCTGTCTTGCCCGGCCCATGGCCCCCAAACGCTGTGCGGTCTGACTGAGGGTCGCTTGCTCAAGATTCCGGTTGGCGGTATGCTCGTAAAATCCAACCCCAACACTGTCCTGGACACATGACCGCCTGACAGGGGAGAGGGCCAGCCAAAGCTCTGGGTGAGATATAACGGTCGATAACACGATATAAACGTTTATGCTTATCCTGAAAAATCGCCGTTTCCTGTATCCGTCGCCATGCCATCCTCGTGGTAACATGGGCAGGCTGTCTCGTCGCTGCGTAACGCTGGAGGCCAATCCATGAGGAGACTTCGTAATCGTTTTCTCACGCCAGGGGGGACGCCCCGACGGCGGACGGTGGTGCTGGCAACAGCCATCGGGGCCTTCATCATCGTGCTGCTGGCCCTGCCGCCGGCCTGGGAGTATTCCAACTCGCCGGACTTCTGCGGCACAACCTGTCACACGATGCCGCCTGAGTTTAACACCTACCTGGTGTCGCCCCACGCCCGCGTCCTGTGCGTGGACTGTCATATCGGGCGTGGGCTGATCATCCAGCAGTTTGTCCGCAAGGCCGGGCACATGCGGCTCCTCTGGGCCACGCTGACCAACAGCTACGAATATCCCATTTACGTCAGCACCATGCGCCCGGCGCGCGAGACCTGCGAGTTGTGCCATTATCCGCAGAAATTTTCTGACGACAGTTTGCGTATGATCAACCGCTACCGGGATGACGAGCAGAATACCCCCTATGACGTTTACCTGCTCATGCACACCGGCGGCGGCAGTCACCGCGAAGGGTTGGGGCGCGGCATTCACTGGCATGTGGAAAATGTGATTGAGTACATCGCCACTGATGAGCTGGAACAGGATATCCCCTGGATTCGCGTGACCACGGTCGAGGGAGAGATGATCGAATACGTGGCCGAGGATTCGACCATCGACACCGCCAACCTGGACCAGTACGACATCAAGGTGATGGACTGCATCACCTGCCACAACCGCATTTCTCACCTGCTCGACCAGCCGCGCAACATGGTGGACGCCGCCCTGTTCCGGGGCGACATCTCGACGGACGTCCCCTTCATTCGTCAACGCGCCATTGACCTGCTCGTGGCCAGTGCGCTCCCCCACGAGGAAGCCTCCGCCGCCGATGCGCCAGAGGTTATAGCGGCGGAAGGGCCGACTCCGGAACAGGTCCGGGCCTCGTTCGCCTCGCTGGAAACGTATTACCGCGACAACTATCCAGCGTTCTACGCTGACAACAGCGCGCTGGTGGCCGACGCCGTGGCCGTCCTGGAGCGAATCTACGCGGATAACGCCTATCCCCAACAACTGCTGGACTGGAACACGCATCCGGACAACATCGGACACCGCGACTGGCCGGGCTGCTTTCGTTGTCACGATGGCCGCCATTTCAGCGCTGACGGAGAAGCCGTGCGCCTGGAGTGTAACCTGTGCCATTCCATTCCTCAGGTGGTGCATCCCGGCGACATTGAGCCGATGCTGCCGCTGGCCACCGGGATCGAACCGGCCTCGCACCGGGATACCACCTGGATCAGCCGCCATCACAACGAGTTCGACCGGACGTGCGCCAACTGCCACACCGTCAACGACCCCGGCGGCACCAGCGATACCAGCTTCTGCTCCAACAGCCAGTGCCACGGGATCGACTGGCGTTACGGCGGCTTCGACGCGCCCACGCTGGCTATAGAGCTGGGCCTCCTGGCGGAAGAGCCGCCGGAGACAGTAGTGGCCGCCCTGCCGGCCGGGGAAGCCGTCACCTACGCGGCCCTCCAACCCGTGTTTGAGGCCAGATGTGGGGGGTGCCACGGCTCCACTCCCAGCAAGGGGCTGCGCGTCACCGATTATGAGAGTCTGATGGCCGGAGGCAGCGACGGCCCGGTGATCGTGCCTGGCGACCCCGAGGCCAGCCGGATCGTGCAGGTGTTGAGCGGCGGCCACTTCGCGCCGTTTGGCGATGAGGAGATGACCCTGCTCCGCCAGTGGATCGCCGCCGGCGCGCCGCCCGGCGAGACAGCTCCCGTCGGAACCACGGAGGCCACCTATCAGGCCCTGCAACCAGCCCTGGAAAGCCGCTGTGGCCGATGCCATGGCGCGGGAGTCGCCACCAAGGGCCTGCGGGTGACCGATTACGAGAGTCTGATGGCCGGGGGCAGCGACGGCCCGGTGATCGTGCCCGGCGACCCTGAGGCCAGCCTGATCGTGCAGGTGCTGGCCGAGGGGCACTTCGCCCAACTCAGCGATGAGGACGTGACGCTGCTCCGCCAGTGGATCGCCGCCGGCGCGCCTTCAGGACCCGCAGCAGGCCCGTCAGGCGTCCCGCCCGCCCGCCCGACCCCCACAGAAGAAGGCGAGGAAGAGGGCGGCGACTATAACTACTTTTTCGGCGGCCAGGGCGAGGCGGAGGAAGAGGCCACGCCGGAGAACCCCTACAATTACTTCGGCGGCGGCCAGGGAACAGGCGACCAGGGAGATGACTGAATCGGATCGCCTCTGACGAGGGGGACGGCGATTGCGGCAAGGTCTTCCTCCTCGCCGTGATGGCCAGATCGCACTATTGACCACCACCGCTCGCCGATCGGCGAAAGCCCCGGCGGGCGGTTGTTTCTGGCTGTCGAGCTGCCGCGCCCCCATGGGAACAGGGCGGTTCATGGCCGAACACGAGGCGGCGCTGGCCGGGCCGCCACGCCCCCATGGGAGCGGGGAGAAAAATGCGTTAGACTCGCCGTCATTGGTATCTCTGGTCTGCTTGAGGACTACGGAGAAGTTTATGACTAAAGCATATGATGTCCTGGTGTTGGGTGCCGGTCCGGGCGGTTATGTGGCCGCCATCCGCGCGGCTCAACTGGGCCTGAAAGTGGCTATCATCGAAAAGCAATGGTGGGGCGGGGTCTGCCTCAACGTCGGCTGCATCCCATCCAAAGCGTTGCTGCATAACGCCGAACTAGCTCACGTTCTCCAGCACCGCGCCAGGGAATTCGGCTTCAGCTTCGA
This sequence comes from Anaerolineae bacterium, assembly GCA_034435395.1. GTDB lineage: Bacteria > Chloroflexota > Anaerolineae > Aggregatilineales > Ch27 > DAOTXK01. The sequence continues at coordinate 9,214 of DAOTXK010000164.1, forward strand.
CAACCTGCAACTGGACTACGCCACCGCCTACAAACGCAGCCGCCAGGTTTCCGAGCGGCTGGTTAAGGGCGTGGGGTTCCTGATGCGCAAGAACAAGATCGATACCTACCAGGGTTGGGGCACCTTCCAGGATGCCCGGACTATCCAGGTGGCGCTGGACGATGGCGCGACCGAAACGCTGACCGGCCAAAACGTGATCATCGCCACCGGCGCAGTCGCCCGCCTGCTGCCCGGCACACAGGTCTCCGAGCGGGTGATCACCTATCTGGAAGCCATCCTCAGCGAGGCGCTGCCCAAGAGCATCGTCATCGCCGGGGCGAGCGCCATCGGCCTGGAATTCGCCTACATCATGCACAACTATGGGGTGGATGTGACGCTGGTGGAATACCTGCCGCGCCTGGCCCCGCTGGAAGACGAGGAAATCTCCAGGGAACTGGAGAAGGCTTATAAGAAGATGGGCGTCAGGTTCCTGACCGGCACCCGCGTGGACGGCGTGGACGAACTGCCGGATAAGGTCCGCGTCACCGTGACCAGGCCCGACGGATCGCAGGACGTGCTGGAAGCGGAACAGCTCCTCCAGGCCATCGGCGTCCGGGCGCGCACCGAGGGTTACGGCCTGGAAAACACCGGGGTCAGCCTGGATGAAAAAGGGTTTATCGCCATCAACGACCGGATGGAAACCAACGTGCCGGGCGTCTATGCCATCGGCGACGTGACCGGCAAGCTGATGCTGGCCCACGTCGGCTCGGCGATGGGCATGGTCGCCGCCGAGGCCATCGCCGGTGCCGAGACGATCACGCTCAACTACAAAATGATGCCCCGCTGCATCTACTGCCAGCCGCAGGTCGCTTCGTTTGGTTACACGGAGGCCGAAGCCGTCGAGGCGGGTTACGCGATCAACGTCAGCAAGTTCCCCTGGCAGGCCAACGGCAAGGCGCTGGGCATCGGCGAGCGCGACGGCTTCGTCAAGCTGATCAGCGACCAGAGGTACGGCGAAATCCTGGGCGGACACCTGATCGGCCCCCAGGTCACCGAACTGCTGCCGGAGCTGACGCTGGCCCACTTCGCCGAGTTGACGCCGGAGGAGATCGCCCGCAACGTCCACGGCCTCGCGACGCTGTCGGAAGCGCTGATGGAAGCCGCGCACGGCCTGGAAGGCATGCCCATCCAGATTTAGCGGCCCTTTGCCAGCAGTAGGAACAATCGGCCTCAGCCAAGCGTCTTTTTTGAGCCTGACTCTAGGCGTAAAATTCACGGACAAGGGGCTTAAGCCCTTTGTTCTCGGGCTCCGGGCGATGGCGCGGGCAGGCGGCCTATGCAGATCGGCAGGTTTTTTTCGGGCAAAGTGACCCATAAAAGGCCGACCGTCCCCAGCTATAATGCTGATCGGCAGGTGATGATAGTGAACGATTTCACATATCGCCGATCAGTGAAGGCTCGTAGGCAGCGTCGGGGAGGTCTCCTGTATGGCCGTGATCAAACCGTTTCGTGGGGTTCGCTACAATCCGGCGCGCTTCGCCGATATGAGCGGCCTGGTGAGCCAGCCCTACGACCGGATCGGGGAAGCCCTTCAGCAGCAATACCTCAGCGCCAGCCCGTACAACATCGCCCGCATCATCCAGGGACACCTGGAAGACGATTGCCTCCCCGAACTGGAAGACAGCCCGGACCGCTATACCTGCGCCAGGGTCTACTATTACGAGTGGCTGCGCGAGGGCGTTCTTATCCGCGACGACCAGCCGGCGCTCTACGCTTACGAGCAGAGCTTCCCCGTCGGTGACCGCTACTACGTGCGCCTGGGCCTGATCGCCGCCCTTGAGCTGGCCGAATATGACGAGGGCATCATCCTCCCCCACGAACGGACACATAGCGGGCCTAAAGAAGATCGCCTTCGCCTGCTCAGCACGTTGAAGGTCAACACCGAACAGATCTTCATGCTCTATCCGGACCCGGAGAATCGGGTGAACGCTCTGATCCGGAGGGCCATCGAGGGGCGGGAGCCGGTGGTGGACGTGAGGGAAATCTTCGAGGACGATGTCCGGCAGCGGATGTGGGTCATCACCGATCCGGCCTTCATCACTGCCTTCCAGGCGGAGATGGCCCCCAAACGGAATCTGATCATCGCCGACGGCCACCACCGCTACGAGACCGCGCTGAGCTACCGCAACATCCAGCGCGCCGCCAATCCCCATCTGACCGACGATGCCGCGTTCAACTACGTCGGGGCGACGCTGGTCAGCATGGACGACCCCGGCCTAGTCATCCTGCCCACTCACCGCGAAATCCGCCATTTCACCGCCGCCAGCCCGGCGGAGGTTCTGGCACGCGCCCGGCAATACTTCGCCGTCGAGCCGGTCGCCAACCTGGAGACATGCCTGTCCGCCGTCAACGCGCACCCCACCGGCCATGCATTTGGGTTTTACGGCGGGCCGGATGTCGGCTTCCACGTCCTGACCCTCCAGGACGATGATCTGACCCGTCGCCTGATCCCGGATCATCGTTCGACCGCGTGGAAGTCGCTGGCGCTCAGCATCCTGCACCGGATACTGCTGGAACAGATCGCTGGCGTGCCCGCTCAGGGCATCGAGGACAAGACGATGGTCCGCTATCATCGCGATCCCCGGCAGCCGGTGGAGAATGTGGATCGGGGCGACGGCAATTTTGTGTTTTTCGTCAGCGCCACCCGGATCGACGAGGTAAAAGCCGTGGCCGCGCACGGGGAGACGATGCCGCAGAAAAGCACCGACTTTTACCCCAAGATGATCGCCGGGCTGGCCATGCTGCCCGTCGGCAACGGTGAGCGCCTCGGCGAAGCTCAGGTGGAAGCTCCCCTGATCATGCCGGCGCTGGCGTGAGCGTCGCCGCTCCCCGTCGGCCTGATTCTCACCGCCCAGGCCCCTCTCTGGCGGTCGCCTGCCGCTCGCCGAGTCCACAGCCTTCTTTCCCCAGGCCGGAAAACCTCGTACAATCATGCTCTCAACTGGGTGATACTGGCCGCCACAGCCCTCGCCGGCAGCGAAGGGCGCTGCCGGGCAGGCGTCGGCAACTACCCCTGGAGCGAACAGATGCCCCCCCACCACGATCCGAACCCCGATGACCGTCCCATCGTCCACCTGGTCTGCAATGCGCACATCGATCCCGTGTGGAAGTGGCCGTGGGAGGAAGGCGCGCGGGAAACGGTCTCCACCTTCCGCACCGCCGCTGACCTGCTGGATGAATTCCCGGAGTTCATTTTTAACCATAACGAGAGCCTGCTCTACGAATGGGTCGAGGAGTACGATCCGCCGCTGTTCGCGCGCATTCGGGCGCTGGTCAGGGAGGGCCGCTGGAACATCTCCGGCGGCTGGTACCTGCAACCCGACTGCAACCTGCCCGGCGGCGAGACGCTGGTGCGGGTCATCCTGGAAGGTCGCCGCTACTTCGCGGAGAAGTTCGACGTGCGCCCGACGGTCGCCTACAACTTCGACACCTTCGGCCACCCCGGCAGCCTGCCGCAGCTGCTCGCCGGGAGCGGCTTCGAACTGTACATCCACTTTCGCCCGCAGGCGCACGAGCTGAATCTGCCCGCCCCGGTCTACCGCTGGCGCGGCGTCGACGGCAGCGAGGTGCTGGCCATCCGCCCGGACTCCGGCTGGTATTGCACCCCCAGCGACAAGTTCCTCACCGCCGAGGCGCAGGCCGACAACGGCATCGCCATCGCCCGCGCCACTGGCAGGGACGTGCTGGTGACCTGGGGCGTGGGTGATCACGGTGGCGGTCCGAGCCGCCAGCAGCTTCTGGCCTTCCGGTCGCTGATCGCGGCGATGGCCGACCAGGATGTGATCGTGCGCCACAGCACGCCGGAAGCGTACCTGGCCCGTCTTAAGGCTCAGGCCGCCGACCAGGCCCCGCTGTTCCAGGGGGAGCTACAGCGCACGCTGCCCGGCTGTTACACGTCGGTCGCGCCGATCAAACGTCAGTTGCGGGAAGGGGAAGCGCTGCTCGCCTCCGCCGAGCGCTGGGCCAGCATCGCCTGGTGGCGCTTTGGGTGGCCGTATCCCGCCGAGGAGCTCCGCCAGGGCTGGAAGCGCCTGCTGCTCAATACCTTCCATGACATCCTGCCGGGGTCCTTGCTGGAGACGGCGATCCCCGGGGTGGATGACATGTTCGGCTACGCGCATGATGTGGCCCGGCGCATCGTGGTCCGGTCGCAGCATGCCCTGCTGCCCGCCGCCCCGCCGGAGCCGGATACCATCCCGCTCTACGTGCTCAACCCGCACGGTTCGCCGCTGCGCGCGCCTGTCGCCGGCAATTTCCTGCGCGCCTACGCCGGATCGCTGAGCCAAGGCCCCTTCCGGCTGTACGACGACGCCGGCCAGCCGGTCACTCACCAGGAAAGCGGCGGCTCGCCCATCCTGGAAGGCAGCTCCATGCAGCCCTTCCTCGGCTTCGTGGCGGATGTCCCCCCCTTCACCGCGCGCCGCTACGAGATTCGTTTCGAGGATGTCCCCACCCCGCCCGCCGGGCCGCTGGCAGTCACCGAAGGCGACGGCCGGATCACAGTCGAAAACACCTGGTGGCGGGTGGCGTTTGACCACGGCCTGGCCGCGCCGGTGGCGCTGATCGAGCGGGAGAGCGGGCGCGATCTGCTGGGGGGGGCGGTTCAGTTGTTCGCCATGCACGATACGGCTCACGCCTGGGGCGATGGCCAGACCAGGTTCAACATCCCCGTCAGTCCGTTCGCCGCCCTCAGGCCGGCGGAGGTGGGCGATCTCGTCGGCCTGGAAGGGCGGGAAGGGCCGGCGCTCCGGGTCATTCACCGGGGGCCGGTGTCGGTGACGGTGGAGTGCCTGGTCGGCTGGCAGCATACGCGCGCCTCCCTGCAATTCACGCTCTACGCCGATCTGCCCTACCTCGACATCCAGACCCGTCTGTATATGCAGGCCCGCCAGAAGATGATCAAGCTGGTTTTCCCCTTCGCCCTGCCCGGCGCGCGCGCCATCTGCGAGGTCCCTTATGGGGCCGCCGAACGGCCTGCCGATGCCACCGAGTATCCCTGTGGGCGCTGGCTGCGCCTGGAGACTCCCGACATGACCGTCGGGCTGGCCAACAGCGGCCAGTCCGCGTTCGATGTGTCGGCGGATGGCGTGCTGGGCCTCAGCCTGAGCCGGGGGGCCATCTACGCCTGCTGGGAGCTGGGGCGGATCGATCCGGCCCGCAGCTATACGTTTATGGACCAGGAACCGATTGACACGCGCTTCCGCCTGCTGGCCGGGCGCGACCGGGGGGCCGTCGCCGCGTCGCTCATCCCGGCAGCGCTGGAACTCAACCAGCCGCTGGAGCACTTTTTCGTCTACCATCCACCCACGCCGCCGGAAGGCGCGCCCGCCGATCCTACGCCCTTCATCCAGGCGGAACCGGCGACGGTGGTGGTGAGCGCGCTGAAAAAAGCGGCGTGCGCCGACGCGCTGATCGTGCGGCTGGCGGAGACGGTCGGCCAGGCGACGGCGGCCCGGATCACGCTGGAAGGCACCCATTCATATACCGCCACCTTCCGGCCCTTTGAAGTCAAAACGTTCCGTCTCCGCCGGGAGGGCGGGGACGTGCGGTGGGAACCGACCAATCTGCTGGAGGAAGGCTGAGCGGGCTTCAGGCCCCGGCTGACCGGCGCAGTCGCCGGTATAATAAGCGTGGAAGACCAACCCCGTCCACGCCGACCCGTCAGTCGTGTCTTCCCCCTGCTGGCACGGCCCCTATACCGACGGAGGAGCGCGATGCAGACCGACCGCGTCGAGTACCCCATCAACAGCGGTTACATTCAGGTGGTGGCCGAGGAGCGCACGCTACCGGCCTTCTGGGCGCACCCGGATACCGGCGGCACGTTCCCTGGCGTCGTCGTGATCCATGAGCATTGGGGGCTGACGACGCACGTCCGGCGGCTGGTGCGCCATTTGGCCGAGGTCGGTCACTACGTCGTCGCCCCGGACCTGTTTGACGGGCACCGCCCGGAAACGCTGGATGCCGCCCGACAGCGCGAGGCAGGGCTGGCCGAAACCGGCCCGTCCTACGTCGCCGCCGCCATCACCGCCCTGCGGACACACCATCACTGTAATGGGGATATCGCCCTGGTCGGTTATGGCATGGGCGGCAGGCTGGCCCTGCACCTGGCCGTCCACCGCGACGATCTCAAAGCCGCCGTCATTTTTCAGGCGGACGCCAGCCCTTACCTGGCGCTGCTGCCCGCCACCGCCACCCCGATCCTGGGATTCTACGACCGGACGGGGGAGGCCATGGCGGAAGATGATCTGGCTACGCTCGACGCCCAACTGAAAGCCGCCTCGCCATCCAATGCCCTGGTGCTTTACGACGGCGTCGGGCGCTACTTCTGCGATGAAACGCGCCCGGAATACGCCCCTGAGGTCGCGGCGGATGCCTGGGCGCGGGTCCTGGACTTTCTCTCCCAGCGCCTCACCGGTCCCAGCCAGCCGCCGGACATCCGCCACAGGACCTATTAGCCGTCAGCAACAATCGCTGGCAGGGTGGCGGGTCAAACAGGTTTAACAGGTTGGGAATGAGAACGACAGGCGGAGGAGGGGACCGCCGACATCGCACGCAACGGAAGCTGCCGCGATTTCGGGATTGCTGGGGCGGCGTATCTATCGCCTGGGCATCAGCGGGAAGCGCCTGTCCCGCCGAACGGGCACCTGATGTGGTCAGGATAGGGTCGATGGCCGGGGACTGTGCGGTAACATAGGAGCGGCGCACCCGGCTCGCTGGCTTCACAGGCCGCAGGGCGAGGGCCAGGGGCATTCGGCAGTAGCCTGGCAGGAGGACCATCGATGGGTAACGCCTTCCATGCACGCCAGCCGTTGGCACGCCAGCCGTTGCGACTGACAGGCTGGATCGCCGCGCTGCTGGTCATCACCGCGCTGGCCTGCAACATGCAGCCCACTCCCGCCCCCCCGCCAACGCCCACCCCGTTGCCCGGCTTCTGCCGCGACTTTCTCACCATCAGCGCCCTCCCAAGCCCGCCCACCTACACCGATTATCAGTGGCAGATCGCCGATTTTTTGACGCGGGGCGGCTCGCCCGATGCCCTGGGGGATATGCTTCGCCAGTGGGGCGTCGTCGACGAACAGCACGGCGGGGTGAACGCCGCCTATGACTTCAATGGCGACAACTACCTGGACATCGTGGTCACCCTGCGCTATCCGTCGGCGACGGCCATCTTGCAGCCGCCGGGCCAGCTCATTGTCCTGACCTGCAACGACACCGGCACGGGGACCCGCTACTGGCCGCGGTACGTGCTGGCCACGGCCCCGGAGTCGACGACCAGCATGCCACAGATCATCTTCATCGGCGATATGACCGCTGACCGCCGACCGGAGATTGCCTTCTACACCGAGCAGTGCACGGCGCTGGCCTGCTTTGAGGAGCCGATCATCCTGACCTGGAACCCCGGCGAGAACAACTTCCGTTCGCTCAGTGAACGGATGGCCGAACTCTACGTGTACCAAAGCGAAGACGGTACCCCCATCCGGGGACTGCCCGTGGAGCGATTCCGGGTGGAAGACCTGACCGGCGATGGCCCGATGGAGTTTATCATCGAGGAGCGGCATATCCCCCAGCGCGAGGCCGGGCCGCACCTCCCCGCCACCTACACCTTCACCTGGCACGGCGTCGATTATGCCGAACCGATTGTCGAGTACGGCCAGTCGCAGTACCGCATCCATGCCGTGCGGGAGGCCGACCGGGCGCTGCGGGGCGGCGACCTCGACGAAGCCATCCGCCTGTACCAGCAGGCGCTCGACAACCGGACGCTGATCCCCTGGGGCGGCGTTTACCCCAAGGAAGAAAATTACGCCTTCGAGACGGCCATGCTGGACGCCTATACCCGCTACCGGCTGGTGATGGCGCACGCCGCCGCGCGCGACGGGCAGGCGCAACAAGAACTGACTCAAATGCAGCAGGACCTCCCCTGGCAGCAGGAAAACCTGGCCTCGCACTACACCCGGCTGGCGGAAATCTTCATGACCGCTTTCCTGGCTCCCGCCACCGGGGGCGATCCCCTGCGGGCGGCCTGCGACCAGGTCCGTTACGCCGCCCAGACGGCCATGCCGGTGACCTATCAGTTCCTGGGGGACGCCGATTACTTCGGCCCATCCCTGAGCACCTACACGGTGAACGATTTGTGTCCCTTCTAAGGGGAGACAGGCCATGAACTTCCAGCTCCATCCGCAGATTTACAGCCTGCTGCTGTGCAGTTCGATCAGCGAAGACCGCCAGACCGGCGGCTGGATCGTGCAGCCGTTTAGCGAGATCAGCGTGCGGGAGATGCCCGTCGATCTGGCGCTGACCGTGTTTGCCCAGATCATGGCTCCGCCGGGAGCCTACCGGCTGGACCTGCGCCTGTTCCACGCCGCCGATCCGGCGGGGACGGCCCAGGCGCTGCCGCCGCGCCAGATTCACGTGCAGGAGGGCAAGAACCTGGACTTCGTGGTACACGTGGAAGCGCTCGTCACCCGGCTTGGCCTGCACATTGTCGAGGCCACGCTGGATGGTCAGTACCGCGCCATCACGCCCCTGCGGGTCACGATGATGTGAGGCGAGGAGGCTCGCCGGGCCAGGACTCCACGGCGGGCGTGCCGAAAGGAATCGGAAGGATCGTCAATGATCGCCATCGAGATTCCGGGGCGTGATGACCTGCGGCTGGAACACGCCGTTTTTGATGTGAATGGCACGCTGGCCCTTGACGGGCGGCTGCTGCCAGGGGTGGCGGAGCGTTTAGCCGCGCTGCGGGCGCGCCTGACGCTCCACATGCTGACGGCGGATACGCACGGCGGGCAGGCCACTATCGACGCCCTGGTGGGTTTCCGGGCGACGATCATCACCGGCGGCGCGGCGGAGAAGGCGCAGTATATCCGCGAGTTAGGAGCGGGGAGCGTGGTGGCGGTGGGTAATGGCGCGAACGACGCGGCCATGCTGCAGGCCGCAGCGCTGGGCATTGCGGTGCTGGGAGCGGAGGGGCTGGCCGTCCCGGCGCTGACCGCCGCTGACCTGATGGTTCCCTCAATTACGGACGCGCTGGATTTATTGCTCAATCCCCGGCGGCTGGTGGCGACTCTGCGTCGCTAGCGGCGGTAGGCGGGGGCGGCAGGTCGACGGGCGTCAATCCCTGGAGGGTGTCGATCAGCCGCTGCAAGGAAGGCGGCACATATCCGTCAACCGTGGACACTGACGCTTCCATCCCCTGGCGGGACATGAAGATTTCGTACCGGAAGGTATCCCGGCGCGCCTGGGCGGGGCCGTAATGGCTGTCCAGGCGGAAGAAACCCATTGCGTCGAGCTGCGCGTCCAGATCGTGGACCGTTTCCACGGCGACGCTGCCCAGCAGCTCGCCGTCGATGACCAGCGCGCCGTTGCCCAACACGGTGAAGGTGTGGGTCTCATTGCCAGGGCCGCCCATGCGGGTCAGGGTCAGCTCATCAAAAATCAGACCTTCGTCAGGGTCTTCGGTGCCTTCGGGCGTCGGCGTGGGGAGAGGGGTCGGCGGCGGGCCTTCCGTGGGGGTGAGGGTCGGCGATGGGGTGCTGACCGGTTGAGCGGTGCAGGCCGCTGAGGCCACGATGATCGCGGCCATCGCCAGCGTTCGTTTGCAGTCGGGCATGGCATCACTCTCCTTGGCCCCCGGTCTGGTGCCGATCACGGGGTGCGCGTTCGCCTGAAGAGTAACACCGCCCGATCCCCAGCGCAAACGGGCGAGAGCGGTCCGTGCCCTGGGCGCGACGTGGCCGCTCCTGGTAAGCGGCTGCCCCTGGCTGATAGTCGGTGGCTCTGTTGACTCGACGGGCCGGGCGCTCTATAATCAAATACAGATTTGATTAATGCGCCCGCCGATGGGGAGCCTATCATGCCCCGAAAACCTGCTGACCAGACCGTGAACCGCCAGGATATCCTGGATGCCGCTGCGCAGGTGTTTCACCAGCGGGGTTACCACGGCGCGACCATGCAGGATATCAGTGCCGCCGTTGGCCTGACGGCGGGCAGCCTCTACCACCACTTCAAAGG
>DAOTXK010000165.1:0-2654 GCA_034435395.1 Anaerolineae bacterium
GGCCAGCACCGGCTGTGTGGGCGCGATGTTGTAGCGGGGGACCACACCCTGCGGCACCGAATCGAGGGCGAAGGCCGCCTGGATAACGTCGGGGTCAGCGATCAAGGTGAACCGTCCGCACATGCCGATCCTCCTGAACATTTGTTCGCTTCTGGAATACGATTATACCGTCCCCCCGTAAAAACGCCATAAGAAAAGTCCTCTCGCTCTTGACACGGCCTCTCCTCTCCGATATCCTGATTGGCGTATGGTCACAAATATTAGAAATACTGATGCTGAGACCTTCTTCAGCCAGGAACTCTCCCAGCTTCAGCGGGAGATCGACCGCCTCCAGCGAGCCGTGGATGCGTACCGTCCCGACGATCCCCGCGCCAGCGGCCAGCGCGCCATATTACAGCAGCAACGCCAGAACGAGCAGATCGTCAGGGAGCTGACCGAGTACGCTCATGACCCGGTGCAGGCGCTGCTGGAATGCCGCATCCAGTACGGCAAGGCCCGGCAGGCGCACGCCCGCAGCCGCCATGACTCCGCCCGGACCGACCTGCAATCCGATACGTGGTGGAACACGCGCTACCGCGAACAATACCTGGGTGACCTGAGCCGCCGCTATGAGACCTGGCTGCAAGCCCGCCGCGACGACTATTAGGACACTCCTCCTGCGCTCATCTGCCCCCACGATCCTGCCCCGCAACACGCCCCCCGCCCGGTTTTCATCCTCTTCTAAGACTCCGGCGGTATCATGAGGGCGGGTAAAAAACCAGACATCAGGAGACACAGCGTGATGAAACGAAACCGTCTCTTCGCTGGCCGGGGAGGCCTTCTGTTGGGGGGCACGGCGGTCGTCCTGGCCTTCCTGCTCGGCGCAGCCTGGGACGCCGCCGGTCCCGCCGTCGCCGCGCCATCAGCCGCCCTCCAGGCCACCCCTGCCCTCTCGCTCGACCCCGACATGCTGGCCCTGCTCGACGCCGAAGAAACGATCGTCGCCCAGATTTACGCCCAGGTCAGCCCCAGCGTGGTCCACATCACCAGCCGCACCCACGTGGTTGACTTCTTCCGGGGAGTCGTCCCCCAGGAAGGGACCGGCTCCGGCTTCATCTATGACACCCAGGGGCATATCGTGACCAACTGGCACGTGGTGCAGGGGGCCAGCGAGATCGAGGTGGTACTGCCCGGCGGCCTGTCGCTCCCTGGGGGACTGGTGGGGGCCGATTCCTACTACGACCTGGCCGTCATCCAGGTGGACGCCAACAAGCTGGCCGCGCCGCCGATTCCACTGGGCGGCTCCCGACCGTTGCAGGTGGGGCAGCGCGTGCTGGCCATCGGCAATCCCTTCGGCCTGGACCGAACCCTGACCACCGGCGTGATCAGCGCCCTGGGCCGCACCATCGAGTCCTCGTCGGGGCTGCTGGTCGGCAACGTGCTCCAGACCGACGCGGCCATCAACCCCGGCAATTCCGGCGGCCCGCTGCTCAACTCCCACGGCGAGGTCATCGGCATCAACACCGCCATCCAGTCGCCGTCGGGCGGTTCGGTGGGGATCGGCTTCGCCGTGCCCATCGAGATCGTCACCCGCGTGGTGCCCGCCCTGATCGCCGACGGCCGCTACTACCATCCGTCGCTGGGCGTGGACGTGCGGGAACTGGGTTATGAGCTGCGCCCCTCGTCTACCGGCCCGCAGCGCGGCCTGCTGATCGTGGACCTGGAACCGGGCGGCGGGGCCGCTAACGCCGGGCTACAGGCGGCCCAGGTCTACCGTCAGGGATTTCGCTATTATTACCAGGGCGGGGACATCATCCTGGCCATTGACAGCCAGCCCCTCAGCACTCGCGATGATCTGACCCTATACCTGGAAGATCACACCCGCCCTGGCGACACCGTGACCGTGACCATCAGCCGGAACGGGGAGCAGCGCGACGTGCCCGTCGTCGTCGGGCAGCGGTAGACCATCGTCAGGGGCGAGCCGTTACCCGGTCCCTGGCGGCAGTGGTCGGGCGGCGGTTCGTTTCGGTACCCCGGTGGCTCAGGCCAGAAATCCACCGGAATGAACCCGCTGCCCGGTCATCCCTCCTCGCGCAGCAAGCGGGTGTACGCCCGCAGGCCGACCGCCAGCGACACCCCCGGCAGCCAGACGATGCCAAAGGCCAGCAGCGCCGCCGTCAACGCCTGGAGCGGAGGCCCTTCCGGGCTTTCCCCCGGCAGGTGATAACCGACCGCCGCTGGGAGCACCAGCAGCGCCGCGTAGACCCCATAACCTACCAGGCCCATCGGGCGAGGCGGTGTCAGGCGGCGCAGCACCGATTCCCGGCCCTGCCCGCGCTGGAAAAACAGCAGGATGATCAGGTAACCGAGCAGCGCCCCCAGGATCGCGCCGTCCGGGCCGCCGATGATCCCCTTCGCCGCGCCGATCACAAAGGCCGCGCCCAACACGCCGCCCACTGGAATCCACTCCCACCACGCCAGACGACAGGCGCTTTCGTCGGCCATCACCCCGCCGCGCCGGGCCATCATCAGCAGCCCGCCCAAGACCGCCGCCCCACCCCCCGTCAGCGCCAGGGCTGTTCCCAGGGACGGCGGCGGATATGAGTTGCTCGCCAGCAGCGGGAACCAGCGGACCCATATGCCCCCGCACAGGCCGATCCCGGCCAGGACAACCC
>DAOTXK010000166.1:0-10129 GCA_034435395.1 Anaerolineae bacterium
CCATGGCTCCTCGCTCCAGGGCCAAACGGGAGGTTCCTGCTTACTCGCAGACCTCTTTGATTCCCTCCCAGTCGATCTCCGGCAGTGCGGGGTCAGGGTAGAACAGGCGAGCGTTGGCCTGGTAGGCGATGCGCGGGCGGATGTCAAAGGTCTGTGGCACGTCCAGGCCGCACACGATCCGCACGGCAAACTCACCGCCGAACCAGCCCCAATCCGCAAAGCCGTGGGTGGTTTCGGCGATCATCCGGCCTTCGCTGATCCGTTCCACCGACTCCGGCGTCACATCGTTGGTGAAGATGGCCACGGACTCATCGCCCAGGCTCACCCCGTCAGCCGCGTTCTCCAGCCGACCGGCGGCTTCGGCGGCCAGCATCGCGCCCATCCCCATCTCGTTAGAGGCTGCCCAGATGAAATCCAGCTCCGACGGGTTGGCCTGCAGGATGTCCTCGGCGCAGCCGATGCCCTTCTCGCGGTTCCAGTCAGCGGCGCAGGGCGCCCCCACGATCTCGATGCCGCGATACTGATCGAGCACGTCGTGGAACCCGTTCAGGCGGGCCGTCGAGAAGAACCCTCCCGCGATGCCCTCGATGATGGCCCCACGGGCGATGATGGACGCCTTCTCATAGTAGGACAGCCCGCTGTAGAGGTCCTCCCAGAAGGCGATATCCAAGAACTCGTCCGGCGCGATGTCCACCACCTCGCCTTCGCCCAGGACGCCCGGCCCGCCAAAGTAGTCTAGCACAGCATAGGCCGTGACCCTGGCCGCGATGTTGTTATCAAAGCCGATGTACGAGGCGATGTCGACGCCCTCAATCGGCTCCAGCAGGTTCACGATGATGACCGGGATGCCTACCTCGTTGGCCCGCGCCAGGACCGGCTTGATCACCTCCACCTCAATCGGCGAGATGGCGATCACATCTACCTCTCGCTGGATGTAGTCCTCGATGATGGCGACCTGGTCGGCAAAGGCGACGTGCGTGGCCGGGGACTGGCTGATCACGGTCACGTTAAACCCGTGGGCGTTGGCATCCGCCGCCGACGCCTCGAAGAAGTCTGTCGCGGTTTTGAACACGCCGGTGATGTCGGGCGGCGTCCAGCCGATCACGATAGGTTGCTGCCAGCGAGGGCCTTCCTGGGCATTGGCCCCGAAAGCCATCATCAAACTGACCACCAGCAGCAGTGCCAGCACATGTCCTCTTCTCTTCCGAAGCATGTTGACCTCCGTAAATCTATGCGCTTCGCGGTTGGGTCAGGGCGAATGAACAACTCTGCTGAATAGCGCTCTCCTTTCCCGGCGGCTTAACGCCGATATGCACGCCCGTTCCGGATAGTCGCGGGTACGCAGGGCCAGGCCCGGCAAGAGCGTCGACCGTCAACGGCGGTCCCGGTCCGCAGGTGGTGATCCGGGGACGGGGCTGTCCTCCGGCAGACGCACCAGCTCAACTTCGAACTTGGATCGATCCCCCCGATGGTACGCCTGGTAGTATTCGAGTGGCGTCCCGTCACTTAAAAAACTCACGCTGTCCAACAGGATGAGCGGAGCCCCGATCTCCACCCGCAGCAGTTGCGCCTCGTAGGGGCTGGCCAGCACCGCCTCGATGGTGCGGCGTCCGCGGGCAACCACCAGCCCATAGCGCGTTTCCAGGAAGCCGTACAGGGACTGGTGTGAGAGGTCCTCGTGGAGCAGCACCGGGCAGAGGGCGTAGGGGATGTAAGTGGTGACCAGGTTAAGCGGCACGTCCTCCACAAACCGCAGACGCTCGATTTCGATCACTTCGGTCCCGGCGTCGATCTCCAGTCGGGCGGCCACCTGGCTGCTGGCCGGAACCACCGCCTGTTTGAGAACCTGGGTCACCGGCACATAACCCTGCTCCTTCATATCCTGGTAGAAGCCGGTGAGCTTCTGGACCAGGCGCTCCCTGATTTTGGGTTTGACGACGAAGGTTCCCCGACCTCGCTCCCGGCGCACCATGCCGGTGAGCGCCAGCTCATTCAGCGCCTGTCGGATCACCGTCCGGCTGACATCAAACATCTCGCATAATTCGTGCTCAGACGGCAGTTGAGCGCCAGGCTGGAGAGCGCCGCTCTGAATACGCTCTTGCAGGACCTCTTTGACCTGAAGGTAATAAGGAATGGAACTGCTATGATCAATTGAAAAACCCAACTTGTTATCCTATAATGTTATCATGACAAGTTCTCTCTCCGTATTATATGGTGGAATAATTGGCGCTGTCAAACATTTGCCGGAAAACTTGCCCGACACCGGTGGGCAGCCGAACGCGCGGAGCCATCGATCGCACCGGGAACGCCGCGTCAGCCAATGTTCGGGCATCAATCGGGGCGCTTTTGGGGCGGCCCGATTGCCTACGCCGCCGCGCCAAGGCTTTCGCGGCCTTCAGGGGCGCTCGATTGATTCAGCGAAGGAACGCGGCCAGCCCGCCGGGCACCTGATAGGGAGTGACAGGATGACCAGCCCCGACAACCCACTGCAACCACGCACGGTTCCCACGCTCTATTTCGTGGGCGTGACGACGACCAAATCCTCGATCATGAAGGTTTTTCCCCGGTGGTCGGAGGTGTTGGGTCTGGGGGCCGAGATCGTCGGCTATGACGCCCCGATCCACGCCCCCGCTGAAGTCTATGAAGCCATTGTCCGCCACATCAAAGAAGACCCCCTGTCGATGGGGGCGCTGGTGACCACGCACAAGATCGACCTGTTGACCACCACGCGGGATATGTTCGATTATCTGGACCCCTACGCGCGGTTGTGTGGGGAAATCTCGTGCATTTCCAAGCGGGACGGGCGGCTGGAAGGGTATGCCAAAGACCCGATCACCTCCGGCCTGGCCTGGGAATCGTTCGTTGAGCCGGGCTATTGGGGGCGCACCGGGGCGCACGTCCTGTGCCTGGGGGCGGGTGGCTCAGCCATCGCCATCAGCGTTTATCTGGCGGAGCGCCCTGACCCCGCCGACCGTCCCCGGAAGTTCATCGCGGTGAATCGCTCCCAGCCGCGCCTGGACCAGCTCCAGGCCATTCACCGACAACTGGACACCGATATCGTGTTTGAGTACATCCTCAACCGGGACCCGGCGGTTAACGACCGGATCATGGCCTCCCTGCCGCCCGGCTCGATGGTGATCAATGCCACGGGCATGGGCAAAGATCGCCCCGGCTCGCCGATCACGGATGACGGCCTGTTCCCTGAATACGGCATCGCCTGGGAGCTGAACTACCGCGGCGAACTGGACTTCATGCACCAGGCGCTGCGCCAGGTCGAGAGCCGCCATGTGAAGGTGGAAGATGGGTGGGTGTACTTCCTGC
This sequence comes from Anaerolineae bacterium, assembly GCA_034435395.1. Lineage (GTDB taxonomy): Bacteria > Chloroflexota > Anaerolineae > Aggregatilineales > Ch27 > DAOTXK01. Next base: position 3,322 of record DAOTXK010000166.1, read on the forward strand.
ATGGCTGGAGCCAGGTGATTGCCGAGGTTTTCCACCTGACCCTGACACCCGAACTGTTCGCCGAACTGGATCGAGCGGCTGCCGACCTCCGCGCCTAGCCAGCTGACCGGCCCGCCGCGAGCCTGGATGAGTCTCAGTCGCCTCTACGGACCGGACATGACGCCGCTCATCACTCCGATGGCAGGGCCGACAGCGCATCAAGCTCCGCCGCGATCACATCACCGGGCAGCCCCACCCCGGCGCGGCCACTCACCCGAATCCCCGTCGCCTGGATCGGCTCCGGCAGCGCAAAATCAAACACCTGGAAGGGGATGGCGGGGTCCGGGTCCTGGGACAGCGCCGTGTGTTCCGGCACCGGTTGCCACTCCCCGTCAACCAGGAGGTCCGCCGTTATGGTGCTGAAGCCACCAGCGTTGCCCTCGATGAAACGGATGATCTGCACCTCAACCGGACGGTCATAAGTCACCCACAGCGTGACCACGCCATCCTGCGCCCGGGCGCGATAGGCCCGCGGCGGACGCCGGGGTTCCTGGCCGGAGAAGTTTTGCTCCAGGCCATCGGCGAACATCATCGTCCGCGACACCGCCACCTCACCGGCAGCGCCCGGCTCGACGGTGCCGCCGGCCAGCCGGACGGCGTTGTTGGCGCTGCGCCGATACAACTGCTCCAGCGGGTTCAGGCGGAGCGGCTCACCCTCAGGGGCGGGGGGGAGCGTCCACACATCGCCGTCTGCCGTCCCTCCTGCCGCAACGATGGTGCGCTCGATCAGCGGCAGCATACGCTCGGCCATCAGGGTGAAGGTGTCTTCGGCCCGTGGGTCATCGGGCAGGTAATCGGGCAGATCGTCCCGTGTGCGAGCGATGTAGTAGCGGTCGGATAGGGAAACGCCCGGAAACTGGGCGGCCAGCGCGTCAGTGCCGATCAGCAGGCCGACCAGCCCGCCCATGGTCGCCGTGCCGTTGTCGGAGTCCCAGCCGGTGAGGGTGCCGATCTGAACGGTCCGTCGGAAGTCCCCCTCACCGTAGAGCAAGGCGATCAGCCCGGCGGCGAAATTCACCGACGACTCGGTCCACGTGCGGTAGACGAAGCCATTTTCTCCCGCGTCGCGATGGTAGCGCGCATACACCCGGTCGCGGGTGCGCTCCCAGTCATCAACGTCAGGATTGTCCAGGAAATCGGCCAGCACAAAATCCACGATATCCGCCGTCTTGGACGTATCGGGGATGAACTGGCGCGCCTCCTTAACCAGCCACACGACCTGGCTGCGCCCGCTCTGGGTCTGGTCAGCCAGGGGAGCCAGCGAATACAGCAGGACAAAAAACTGCGCGGCGTGCGCGGCATAACCGCCCGCGGTGGTGCGGATGGGCAGGTCGGCGAGGCGCAGTGCCTGATCGGGCATGCCAGGGGCCATCGCGCCGAAGATTTCGGTGGTCAGCTGGGCGTCGATCTGCAAGTAATCGGGATTGGCGAGGCCCATGCCCGTCGCTGGCGGCAGCACACCCTGTTCCATCCAGGTGCGCGCCTGTTGATTGGACACCCAGATGAAATCGTTGATGTGCCGCCGCCATCCATCCGCGATCTGGGCTGCTGACAGGAGAGTCGTGTGGTGCTGGTGCATCAGATGCAGATAAACATACTCGATGTCGGTGTCGTCGTCGGCCAGCCAGGGGTCCTGAAAAACAAAGTCGATCACCGCGTTCGGCTTCCAGGAAAGATGCTGGTCGAGGCCCCAATCTTCATCGGTGTAGAAGGGCGCGTCTTGCTTCACGGCTTCGGTGGTCAGCCCCGTCCAATTGGCGAGCGTCTCGCCGAGCCACATGGCCCGCAACCGGTCGGCGTATTGGGAACGGCTGATCTGCCGATCGGTCCCCTGCGCCTGGGCGACTCCCCCAGTGGCGGGCTGGGTCGCCAGGAATCCCGGCGCGCTCATCAACATCGCCAGGAGAAGGGCCAGTCGGATGGTTCGGTTGGCGTGGGATTTCCACATGGGCGTTCCTCCTGGTTGGTAAGGCAGGATCACCTTTCAAACCGGCGGGAGCCAGGCGCGGGGGGCCGGCCGCTCCCGGCTGGCCGTCGGGTACCGCGTCACGATGCCCTGGGCTAGGCCTTCAGCCCGCCCTGGGTCAGCCCTTCGATGAAGCGGCGCTGGAGCAGCAGGAACAGCACCAGCACCGGCAGCACCATGATGATCGAGCCGGCGTTGGTCAGCCCCCAGTCACGCGAGTAGCGCTGCTGGAAGGCGAACAGGCTGGTCGAAATCGGCTTGAGTTCGGGCTTGTGCAGAAAGGTCACGGCGAACAGGAACTCGTTCCAGACGAACAGACCGATGACCAGCCCTGCTGTCAGAAAGCCGGGCCAGGTCAGGGGCAGGATCACGTGACGCAGCACCTGCAAGTTGGATGCCCCGTCGATCCGGGCCGCGTCCACGAACTCCTGCGGCAAAGAGAGCATGTACGAACGCAGCAGGTAGGTGGAAAACGGGGCCATCAGCGCGACGTAGATGATGATCAGCCCAAGGTGGGAGTTCACCAACCCCAGTTGTTTCCAGATGAAAAACAGCGGGATGATGAACAACTGGGCCGGGACGCCGGTGCCGACCAGGAAATAAAAGGAGATGATGTTGGAGCCGCGGAGCCTCAGCCGGGCCAGGGCAAACGCCGCCATGCCCGCCAGCAACAGGGTGAACACCACGGTGAAACCGGTGAGGACAAGGCTGTTGGCGATGGTGGTGGCGAAGCTCCCCTGTTCATAGGCATCGGAGTAGTTACTCCACCGAATCTCCTGGGGCAGCCCGAACGGATCGCTGGCGATCTCCGCCGTCGATTTGAACGAGTTCAGGGTGAGCACCAGCAACGGGATCACCGTGAAGGCCGCCAGCAGCAGCAAAATGATGTAGTTGGGCAGCGTCGACGGGACGCGCCTGGCGCGTAAGGCCCTCATATCTCCCATCCCCTCCGCCGCAGGAACACAAAGCCGCCGACCACCAGCGTCACCCACAGGAACATGACCACGCCAATAGCCGCGGCGTAACCGGCGTCATAACGTTCGAAGGCGTTGCTATAGAGGTAGGTGCCCATCACCTCGGAGGCGTGGGCGGGCCCGCCGCTGGTGAGCTGGTAAATATAATCAAACACCAGGCCCGACCAGATGATGATCATCAGCAGGGTGAAAACCAGCGTGGGGCGGATGCTTGGCAGGGTCACAAACCGGAACTGCTGGAACCGGTTGGCGCCATCCAGGCGAGCGACCTCATACAGCTCCGGGTCCACTGCCGACATCGCCGCCAGGTACAGGACCAGCAAAAAACCCCAGAAGTGCCAGTTATCCACGAAAGCCACCGCGTAGAGCGCCGTTTCCCGCGAGCCAAAGACCGGGACATTCAGGAACATGATGCCCCGGTCCGCCAGCCAGGGGCCAAGACCCACCCTGGGATTCAGCAGGAAGCGCCAGAGCTGGGAATTGACCACCGAGGCCATCACGTAAGGGATAAAAAAGAGCACCCGCAGGACCATCTGCCCGCGCTTGATGCCGGCCAGCAAATAGGCGCCCAGCAGGCCCAGGGCCACTGGCGCTATCAAAAAGATCAGCGTCCACACCAGGTTGTTGCCCAGCGCCCTGAAGAACACACCATCCCGCAACAGTTTCTCAAAATTGCCCAGGCCGATGAAATTAAGCTCCCCGATCCCGGACCAGTCGGTGAAGGCCACGGCGAGACCGGCGACGGACGGGATGAGGATCACGATCAGGTTCAGCAACAGGACCGGGACCAAGAAAGCCCAGCGGCCCACCGCCTCCAACCGCCGTCTGGCGGGAAGCGACGGCTGGCGCGGGTGGACGAAGTCCCGCACGGTCGACGGGGTGGAGGTGGATGCCGGTGTCGAACCAGCCATATCGTTTCTCCAGTCACTGCTTTCGGCCAACAGATGTCGTTTGCCGAGAGGCCGGGCGGTGCGCGCAGCCCACAGGGTGCAAGGTTTTTACTCGGTGGTGTCTGGCGGGCCGGGGATCGGCAGCGTGGCCCCGGCCTCGCGGGCCTCGTCCCACGCCGCCTGGTGTTCGGCCAGGTAATCCTCGACGCTCATGTCGCCAAACCAGACCTGCTCAATGGACTCCCACAACTGCACGTTGGGGCCGGCAGGCCAGAACGTCCAGGTGGTGTAGCCATAGCGACCCTCGCCGGTCACGGCGGCGAAGTCGGAGAAGAAGCGCACAAAGCGCTCGTCGGTGCCCTCCGGGAAGTCATCCTCGGTGTAGTGCAGCGGCACCATATACTCGCCGAAGCCCACAGTTGACGCGATCTCCAGGACCCGCGCCGGATCGCTCATCAGGAAGTCCAGCACCGCCGCGGCCTCATCCGGATGCTCGGAGAAAGCGTTGATCGACAGCGTGCTGCCGGTCGCCAGCTCATAGTTGTACAGGCCGGCTATGTCGCTGAACACCGGCAGGGGAGCCCAGTCCCACTCCATGCCGGATTCGCCGAAGAAGTCATCCACCCCCAGGAAACTCCAGGTGCCGATCATCATCATCGCCGCCTCGCCGGTGGACAGCTCCGCCCAGAAGTCATCCCAACCGATGGCGAAGTAGTTTTCCAGGCTGCCGCTGAACCAGCCGTTGTCGGCGATATGGGTCTTCAACAACTGGGTGGCCCCGACAAATTCGGGGTCGGTCCAGGGCTTCTCGCCGATCAGCGCCCGATAGACGTTCTCCGGGCCAGCATAGTTGTTCAGGTAGATGCCCATCAGGTGCTCGTTGGTCGGCTGCCAGCCCACGTTGCCATAGGCGAAGGGATACAACCCGGCCTCCACGGCGGCCTCGGCCACCGCTTCCATCTCCTCCAGGTTGGTCGGCACTTCCCAGCCGTGTTCCTCGAAGACCGTCTTGTTGTAGAGCAGGATCATGCTCTCATAGGTCAGCGGGATGCTGTAGAGGTGACCCTCCAGCACACCGGACTGGTAGGCCCAGTCCAGGAGCTTATCCTCCCACCCATACTGCTCGGCGTAGTCGTCGAGCGGCAGGACGAAACCAGCGGCGATGCTCTCGGCGATGAAAGAAGCGCCGGGCGTCTGGAGGATGTCCGGGGCCTCGCCGGCGGCCATGGCCGTCCGCAAGGTATTGTTGATATCCTCCTGGCCGATTATCTCAAGCCTGACGCCAGGATAGGCGGCTTCGAATGGCTCGATGAACGCCTCTTGCAGGTTGGTCGGCATGCCAGCGCCGGCCTCCGTCCACCAGGTGATGGTGATTTCTTCCTGAGCGCCCGCCGACAGGGGGAAAACCACCAGCACCATCGCCAGTACCAGGAACAGAACAGTTAGACGCCTCATGTGCCAGTCTCTCCTTCTCAGTTCTATTGTATGGGACTATCTTGTTCAGGAACATCAGCCTGTGCCCGACATGGCTTATACACGCCTCCTTTCCTATCGGCGCTCCATTGCCGGAGGAGCGCCTGCTGGCTGAAACCGGGCGTGTCCCTCTTTCTCACACGCCTGAGCCCCGTCAGAAGCTATCCGGCGGGCCGCACCGCGACGGCGTCGGTCGTCAGGCAGCCTTCGCGGAGGATAAGCGCCACCGCCCCGCCGGTCAGCGGTCGGTCGGTGTCGGTGACATCGAACAGCTGCTGGCCGTTGACCCAGGCTTGCAGCCGGGCCCCGACGACTTGTAGCCTCAACTGGTAGGGACGGTCGAATGACCAGTCATAGGGCGTCTCCGCCAGGGCTGTTTCCCCGTCCAGCGCTTTGACCAGCGCCGCCGTGCCGTCAGCCCGCAGCAGCAGGGCATAATACCGGCGCATGCCCTGCACCCGAACCCCGATCCCGGCGGCGGCGGACAGGTGAGGGATGATGGTGGCGGCGACCTGGTAATCCGTCCACTCCCGCGTACCCTGGATCAACAGACCCGTGCCTTCGTTATGCGCGATGTGAAACGGCCACGGCCAGTAAGGCTGAAAATGATGGACGCCCGGCACCCATGCCCTGTGCCACATCAGGCCGCCGCTGCCGGGGCGCGTGAGCACGACATCTGGCGGGCCATCCCAGGTCAGGTAGTCCAGATACACCGTGCCGGATGTGGCCGCCTGGGCGGCGGTCAGCTCCAGGCCGATCTCGCCAATCGGCGCGCTGTCGGTGTCGGCAATCGTCCACTGGAACTCCTGGTACGCCCCCGGTTGCAGCACCGCCTCCGGCCCATAGACCCGCACCAGTCCATCATCCGCCCCAAACACGCGGATGTACAGGCGGCAGCTGACCGGCAGCTCATTCTGCTCATCCGCCGCCACTCCGGCCCGGACCGTCTGGCCGGGATATAACGTGGGACAGGCCGTCAACTCGTAGGTCCGCATCCGGGAGGTATCGGCAGGGCGGAAGGTCTCCTTCACCACGCGCCCACGGCGACCGGGCGCAAGATTCCGGTAGCGCAGCGCCAGGCTGCGTTTCCCCTGCTGGCTGTGCCCCGCCACATTTTCCAGCGCCACCACCCCCCGCGAGTCCAGGCTGTCCTCTGCCTGGAAGCCCTGTACAGCGCCCGGCAGATCAAAGTGGAAGCGCGCGCGACCCTTGGGTGCAATCGGCGCTTCGCCCGCCAGGGAACGGCCAATATTGACGATGTGATAGGTCTCGGTCACGGCATCGGTCACCGCCCGGCCACCATCAGCGGTCGGCAGGTAGAGCCGGTCCGCCACCGGGCCTCGCCAATCGGGGCCGGCGTTGATGCCCGCCAGGCCGTTTTTGATGCCCATCAGGCAGCCGACATTGCCGGAGTTACAATCCGTGTCCCAGCCGGAGGTGTTGGCGATCATCAGCGTCTTTTGAAA
>DAOTXK010000167.1:0-3962 GCA_034435395.1 Anaerolineae bacterium
ATCCAGGATCATCACCCCGTCCGCGCTGTATTCGAGAATGCTCGCCAGCCGCTGGCGCTCGCGGTTAACGTCCTCATACAGCCGCGCATTATGCACGGCAATGGCCGCCTGATCGGCGAAACTCTGCAACACCCGCCGGTCATTCCGCGTCGCCGTGCCGGTAAACGTCCGGAAAACGTAAATCATGCCAATGAATTCATCGGCCAGGTACATCGGCAGGGCAATGGCCTGCCGCAGGGGCAGCCCCAAAGACCGGGCGACCTGACGCAGCCGCTGGTCAAAATCGGGCACGTCCCACCCCTCAACCGACACGTCGGTGAAATCCCGCAGCAACGGGTCAAAAACCGAGACCCGCTCCGGGCCGACGCCGATCAGAGCGCGCACCCGCAGATGGGGGCCGCCATCTTCACGCAGCGCAATCAGGCCCATCTCTCCGGCCAGCATGGCCACCGAGGCCCGCAAGATCAGGCGCAACACCTCGCTCAGATCGAGCTGAGCGGTCATGGCGCGGCTGATCTCTAGCAGATAATCGCGCTGGCGCACGCGGTAGTCAGGCAACAGAACCATACGGGTATTGTAGCACGGGAGAACGGCTATGTAAGCCCGCGTCGTTATTTCTTGTGTGGTTCTAATGCTTCGCTGGAGGGGCAGATCGCCTACGGTCTGCCCCCCAGCCCAGTCACCGCAGGTCGGCTTCTGCCCTGGACAGCGCCCGGTCCAACATCTCCAGCGCCTCGTTGGCCAGTTCCCGGGGGAGATTGAGCGGCGGCATCAGGCGCAGCGCGCTGATCCCACATCCCAATAGCAGCAGCCCTTCGGCGAAGGCGTACTGAATCGTCCGGTCCCGCAGGGCGGGGGCGGGCCGGCGAGTCTCCCGCGATTCGACGATCTCCAGGCCGATCATCAAGCCTTTGCCCCGCACCAGACCAATGCTGGGATGCCGGGGCATGATCTCCTGCAACGCATCCATGATGTGCTGGCCGATCTCTGCCGCGTTCTGGATGTAGCCCCCTTCCAGCAGTTCGATGGTGGCCAGGGACGCCGCACAGGCCACCGGATTGCCGCCATACGTGCTGCCCTGCGCCCCCCGCCCCCAGGTCATCACGCTTTCACGGGCGATAACCGCGCCCAGCGGCATCCCACTGGCGATGCCTTTGGCGCTACAGACGATATCTGGCTCCACGCCCCAATGCTCAATAGCCCACCATTTGCCGGTGCGCCCCATGCCGCTCTGCACCTCGTCGGCGATCAGCAGAATGTCATAGCGGTCGCACAGATCGCGCAGCGCGGGCAAAAAATTATCCGGCGGCACGATGTACCCGCCTTCCCCTTGAATCGGCTCCACCAGGATGCCGGCCACCTCGTCGCCGGGCACAATGGTGCGGAAGATCGTATCCTCGATGTACCGGACAACCCGCTCGCCGTAATCCTGGTAACCATCCATGTTCAGGATCGGACGGTAGGGGTCGGGGAACGGCACATGCGTCACGCCCGGCATCATGGGGAAATAATCGGCCCGCTGTTTGAACTTGCTGCTGGTGAAGGCCAGCGCCCCCATCGTCCGTCCGTGGAAGCCGCCGATGAAGCCAATGAACTGCGCGCGCCCCGTATAATGACGGGCCAGCTTCAGCGCGGCCTCGACAGCTTCCGTGCCCGAATTACTGAAATAAGTCCGCGCCCGCTCCCCAAAGGGAGCGATCTCGTTGAGCTTTTCGGCCAGTTTGACCTGCATCGGCTCATAAAAATCCGTGCCGGACATGTGCAGGTATCGGGCAGCCTGCTCCTGCACAGCCTTAACCACCTTGGGATGGGCATGACCCGTCGCCAGCACCGCTATCCCGGTGGTGAAGTCAATGTAGCGGTTGCCGTCCACATCCCAGACTTCCGCCCCTTTCCCATGGTCCATGACAAAGGGATAGTCGCGCGTATAGGATGGCGTGATCACCTGACTGTCACGCATGATCACGTCCTGCGCCTTTGGCCCGGGAAACTTGAGTATGTCCTTCATCACCCTTCCTCCAGAAGTAATGTTGACTGAAAACATGGTCTAAGTGGTCCCCAATCCCTGCCTAGCCAGGGCCGCCGCGCCGATAATGGCCACGTCATCCCCCAGGGCCGCCGGGACGATCGGGGTATGCACGTAGTAGGCCGGATCGATGACATGCGCCCGGGCGGCCTCGCGCATGGGACGGAACAGGAGGTCGCCCAGCGCGCTCACCCCGCCCCCGATCACGAAGATCTCAGGGTTGAAGAGATGCATCATGCTGGCAATGCCGTATCCGACCAGCCGTCCGGCGCGCTCCACCGTTTCCACGGCCAGCGGATCGCCCGCCTGGGCCGCCTGGCCGACCGTCCTGCCGGTCACGGCATCCAGGTCGCCGCCCACCATCTCGGTGATGACGGATGTGGCTCCCGCGCGGATGCGCTTCACGGCATAGCGGGCCAGGGCCGGGCCAGCCGCCTCTCGCTCCAGAGTGGAAACCTGCCCTTCCTCATTCATCATGACGATGTGGCCGATCTCACCGGCCAATCCCCCTGCCCCCGTGAACAGACGCCCATCGATCACGATTCCCCCACCAATGCCGGTGCTGACCGTGATGTAGATCGCGTTTTTGTGGCCGCGTGCCGCGCCGTTGTAGACCTCAGCCAGGGCGGCGACGTTGGCATCATTGCCGAGGAAGGTGGGGATGCCAAACCGCTCCTGAATCAGGCGTCCCAGAGGCACGTCGGCAAAACCGGGCAGGTTAGGGGGCGATAGTATCACCCCGCGCGTCGGTTCGATGGGCCCGGGTGACGAGACGCCAATCGCCTGGATCGGCGGTTCGTTTTCATCCGGCAGCACCGACGCAATCAGGTCCAGCAGGCGGGGAATCACCGCGTCAGGGCCGTCGCGCGCGCGGGTCGGCTCCTCCACGCGCTTGAGCAACCGATACTCGTCACCCAGGACGGCCACCCGCATCCGTGTCCCGCCCAGGTCAACGCCCACGATCCGTACCGTCATCGCCGTCACTTCCCTCCTGGCGAAAATTGACCCCCGGCCAGTTGTGCCCCAAGCACAGCGTGTTAGAATCCCAGGCGGATTGTAACGCGCGCCTTTATTATTGCGCCAGATTGCACAAAAAGCCTATGGCAAAGATCACACCTCTGCGTAGACAATACTTAGAGATCAAAAAGCAGTTTCCCCAGGCGATTGTGTTCTTCCGGCTGGGCGACTTCTACGAGACCTTCGACCACGACGCCGAAGTCGCCGCCCGCGAGCTGGACCTGACCCTGACCAGCCGCCCGGTCGCCAAAGGGCAGCGCGTGCCGATGGCCGGCGTCCCCCACCATGCCGCCGAAAACTACATCGCCCGCCTGATCGACAAAGGTTACCACGTCGCGGTATGCGAACAGGTCAGCGACTCCCCAATCGACGGGCTGGTCCTCCGCGAAGTGACCCGCGTGATCACGCCGGGCACAGTGGTCGAGCCGGGGATGCTGGCCGAACGACGCAACAACTACCTGTTGGCCGTTTACCCGGAGCGCCAGAGCGAACGGGACCGCGACTGGAAACGGGCCGGGCTGGCCTACGTCGATATCACCACGGGCGAGTTCGCCGCCACCCAGCTTGACGGCGAACACACCCCGGTCAGCGTGATGGAAGAGATGGCCCGCCTGAGTCCGCGCGAAGTGTTATTCCCGCAAAGCTGGGCCGAAGAGGGGATTACGCTGCCGCCCGGCTCCCATCTGACGCCTTTCCCGGACTGGCGTTATGAAACCGGCAACGCGCGGAGGGCGTTGCTCGACCACTTTGGCGTGCGCGACCTGAGCGGCTTCGACCTGGAAGGCCGCCCCCTGGCCGTGAATGCGGCGGGGGCCGTGCTGCAATACCTTCAAGAAACCCAGCGGAGCACGCTGTCCCAGCTCATCAACCTGCGCGTTTACTCCACAGAGTCCTTCATGCTGCTGGATCGGGCCACCCG
>DAOTXK010000168.1:0-10528 GCA_034435395.1 Anaerolineae bacterium
CCCGCACATCTTTGCGAAGGTGGGCGACTGTATGACCGACAACCCCAATTTTCTGTTTCCCCTGGGCGAAGGGAACTATGACCTGGGTGACTATGCCAGCCTTCAGAGGGTGCTCGACTATTATGGGAATGGTGATCTGAACTCATTCGCACGCAAGAGCCAGGCAGCAGCGGGCGGCTTCAATAGCGCCAGTATTCTCGACAGCCTGTGGGCCAACCCGGAATTCTGCCAGGCGGGCGAAAATCCGTTAACCTGTGAATTTCGCCTGATGAAGCCCAGTGTGGCGCTGATCATGTTTGGCACCAATGATACTTATTATCTCACCGAGGCACAGTTCGATTTCTTCCTGCGCTCCATCATTGTAGAGACGATCCGCCACGGGACCCTGCCGATCCTGAGCACCTTTCCGCTCCGGCCCGAATTTCCCGATAAGTCGCTTCTCTATAACCAGATCGTGGCCAAAGCCGCCCAGGATTACGACGTGCCGCTGATCAATTTGTGGCGTGCCCTCGACCCGCTGCCCGATCATGGCGTTGATCCGGTTGAAACCACGCATATGACCTCGCCGGAAGATGGCAAAGCCGCCCACTTTACGGCGGAGAACTTGCAAACGGGTTTTACCATGCGGAATCTGGTCACACTGCAAACACTGGAGGCGCTGCTGCAAGCGGGGGAGGAAAAATGATGGCGGCGGAGTCCAAAGGGCTGAGCCGGGGCGTTCCCTCTTACTTCTGCTCGCCGCACATTTTCCACTCGCCATCTTCCAGAACGGCGCGGTAGGTCGTAGCACTCAAAGGGAATTCACGTGTTTCACCCTGGTAGGCAACAACAATTTTACCCTCGCATGTCACAAGGGTATACGGGCCGTCTTTGTCACCGGCTTTGCAGGACATGTCTTGCAGTTCGGCCTTGACCGACTCGAACGAGGTGGCGTCCTGGGCCGCCTGTGCCTCCCATTCTTTGCAGGACAGGCTCGCCAGCCTGTCGGCATCGCTCTTCACCTTCGCCTGGAGGTATTTTTCGATCACATCGGACGCGCTGCCTTGCCGGGCACAGGCTGCGACGAGCAGAAGAACAGCGCTCAGGATGGTAAGAAGCGGGGCATACCGACGCATGATGTACTCCCTGGTGGCGTTCAGAACAGGTGCGAAAATCAGGACAAGGTGAGATTATATAGGGTCGGGTCATACAAGCCCAGCTTCGGCGCGGGGCAGAACCGAGTTTTAGTGGAGGAAAACAGCCATGCGATCTATGCGTAAACTTTCGGTGGTGATAGCGCCGTTCGCTGTTGTGGTAGCTCTGTTGGGAGGGCGTTTTCATCCCCTGCCAGGTGCGCGGGCGCAGCAGGCCGACCCGTGTGCGCAGATGATTGTTGCGGCACTGCCGGGGATTCAGGACGCCTGTGCCGACATGAGACAGGGCGAACTTTGCTATGGACATCCAGGTGTCAGTGTGTCATTGAGTGCTGGCGAAACAGCCTCGTTTGCTGCACCGGGTGATGTGGTTGCGCTCTCGTCTGTTGAGTCCATAACCACAGGCCCGGCGCATCCAGACTCGGGCGAGTGGGGCGCGGCAGTGCTGCTGCTGTCTGCTGATCTCCCGGCTGAGAGTGGTCAGGCCGTGATAGCCGTTCTGTATGGTGGGGCCACGCTCTCTCGCCCGGCTGTTGCGGTGTCAGAACGGCCCACGCTGGTGGTGACCAACCCCGGCTCAAAAGAAGCCAACCTGCGAGCGGGCGCGGGGATCACTTACGATCTGGTGGGGACATTAGCCCCGGGGCAGAGCGCCGTCGCCGATGGCCGCAACGAGCAGGCTGACTGGGTGCGCATCCAAACCGGAACCGGGGTCGCCTGGGTATTCACCCCGCTTATCACGTGGGAGGGCGACCTGAATTCGCTGGAGGTACTGTTGCCGAACGACATGACGCCCAGCGTAGTGGTGGGCGAACCCTTCCAGTCGTTTGTGTTCAACAGTACCGGCGCTGAGACTGTGTGCGGTGTATCCTCATCGGGGCTGATGCTGCGGTTTCCCGCCAGCGAAGCGCCCGCCCGCTTGCAGGTGAACGACGTCACGCTCGAATTTTCGGACGCTGTGGTGATCCTGTATGCTGCTCCAGGTGATGTGTTGGAGGTGATAGCCCTGTCGGGTTCCGGTAAGGTCACAGCTCGCGGTGTGGCAGTGGACGCAAGGGCGGGGGGTGGAGTTGAAGTCAGCCTGGGCGGTGAAGATGGCCTGACACCAGTGGCAGCTCCCGCCGCCGTGCGCTCCTATCCGCTCGCGAAGGTGATCAATGCACCAGTGGGCCTGTCAGGCGTTGAGATGGCCTGTATGGCTGGCCTGGCGACCAACAGGACCGATGTAAAGTTGCGGGTTGGCCCTGGTGAGCAGCGTGGTGAGATTGGCAACATGAGTCCGAACACGCACTACGCCGTGATCGGTTGGGCGAACGATCCGGAGGGCGATCCCTGGTGGCAACTGGATACTGGCGAGCAGAAGTCCTGGGCCGCACAGGCCGAGGTTGCCACCGCAGGCGCGTGTGAGGGAGTGGCGCAGGTTGAGCCACCGCCACTGGTCTTTGCGCCGCCCCCTGCGCCTCCGGCGGGCGGAGAGGGTGCCGTGACGACGGTGGACGACCTGGCACCGGAGGGTAACTCGGTCTGGCAGATGGTCCCCGGCTCGGACAACATGACTGGCCAGTGCACCGGCGCTCCAGCGATCAACTTTTGCGACCATCTGGCGGCGATTGCGCCCGTGTCAGGCGGGATCACGTGGAAAGGTATGGAGGCCAGCCCGTACTACCTGGTCCAGCTTCAGCCGAACGTGTATGCGTATAGCGGGCCGAATGTGCTGGGGACGGGAACGGTTAACATGATATTGCGCTTCACCAGTGAAACGACGTTGACGATGACGATGAGCCTGACGCTCACCAGCGAGCCAAACTGCCAGCATGTGTACAATTACACCGGGACACGCAACTGGTAGCGACCACTCCCTCTGCTGGAACCTGAACAGGCGTTGGGGTTTGCCCGGCGCCTGTTTTTATGCTACCGCCAGTGTGCGGCGGTGGGTGCGCCGCCTGGGGGGGTAACGTCCTGCGCGGTGCCGTCGGTACGCACGATCCACAGGCGATAGCCCGCTGCGGTTTGCGCTGTGACCAGCACCGCCGTGCGGGCAGTGTTCCATTCCGCCGTCACTATCTGGCCGCCAACTGGCGCGGAGACGCGCACAGGCTGTGCGCCGGGGACTGGTTGCATCAGGTAGAGCGCGAAAGAATCCGGCGTGGGGCCGCCCAGGAATGCGATCCGCCCATCATAGAGTTCGGCAGCGGCCTGCATCACCAGCCCACTGGTGAACTGGTTCAGATATTCCGTGTAGGTCCAGTTCTGGTCCAGCGCGACACGCCCCACCACCGTCATACCGTTCCATTTGACGCCGCTCACAATCAGCGAGGCGCTGTTGACGGCCCAGGTAGCGTCGGCATAGGGGATCGCATTGATATAGTCATTCGCATTGTGCTCGACCGGCATGAACACATTGGCACGGCCAAGCGGCGTATCCACGCTGACAACCAGCGCGGTGCCATTGGGTGACCAGTGGACGGTCACAGCACGCCGCTGCTGGTCGAGTTGCGCGACCTGCCCGGCATAGGTGCTGCGAAAGGCCTGCCACGAGCGGTTGGTCGCTGGTTCATAAATCCAGATGCCGCTGTCAATGGCGTTTTGCTCGTTGGGGTTCGCCGCGTCCACGCGGAAGGCCAGCCGTTGCCCATCCGGTGACCAGACCAGATCGCCAAAAGACAGGTTGTCCGGCACGCCGTAGATACTGGCGGGCGAAACGGTCATCGGCACGCCGTTGACATATAGCCAGCGATCCGGCCCTACGGCGGCCACCTGTCCACCGCCACTCACTGCAAAGATGCTTCCCTGGGCCAGCGGCGTTCCAGCCCCGAAGCCACCGCTCAGAGCCAGCAGGGGTACTACCTGTCCTGCGTAGCTGATAACCACCGCGTTCTGCTCCGGGATTGCCGGGCCGCTTGGCCCTGTTTGCCCAAAAGGCGCGACAGGGAGTGCTGTCTCTTCGGCAGGCAGCGCGTTGGGATCATAGAATACCCCTTCTCCTCCCGGTAGCGCGGGAAGTCCTCCCGATGTTGGTATAGCGGTGATCGGGATAGGGGTCAGTGTGTAAATACCGCCTGGCGTGCGTGTGGGGGGGATGTCTTGCCAGTCAGAGGTTGGGCTGGGCGTGAGCGTGGGGAATGGGGTGAAGGTCAGCGTTGGGCGCAGGGGTACCGTTACGGCTTCGATCTGCGTGATGACCTCGGTCGGCGACATGGTGGGTGGCCGGGTCGGGCTGGCGGTCGGTGTCGCAGCCGGTTGCGGGGTGGGACTGGGCGTCCGGGTTGATGTCGGCGTTTGCGTGGCGGTTGGCGAGGGGGTGAGCGTGGCGGTTAGTGTGCGCGTTGGCGTAGAGCTTGGCCGCAGTGTCGCCGTTGCTGTCGTCGTGGCGGTTGCTGTCAAGGTGAATGTTTGGGTCGTCGTCGCGGTATGCGTCTGGGTGAGAGTCGGCGTACCGGTGGCGGAGGGTCTGGGGGTTTCGGTTGGCGTGCGGGTGAGGGTGCTGGTGGGGCTGGAGGTATGGGTGGGTGTTGGGCTGGCGCTGGGCGTGTGGGACGGTGTGGGGAAAGGGGTGTTGGAGGGCGTCGGTGTCCTGGTTGCCAGGCGCGCCACAGCCGTCTCATCCAGGGTCGGTGAGACTATCACGGTCGGTGTCTGGGGCGCGTCAATATTCAGGTTGCAGCCTGCCAGCACCAGCGCCGCTGGCACCAACCACCACCGGAACAGAGATCTCGAGTCCATTAAACTCTATTGTAAAGTGTTTTGCGCAGGCGTAGGGCGAGAGGTGGTGATCCGGCAAATGATCGGCGACTGGATCGCCCGATGGGGATGAAGCCCCATCACCCCATTGAATAGGGCTGGTCAGGGGAGGCAGTCCGTATGGCCCGCACGATGAGATATTTGGCATGTACCCACAGCAGCGGGTTGGCGATAGGCCCGCGCCGTGCTACCCATGCCTCATAATATGCCGGGGCCAGCATCGTTGTGTTCACCTGCTCTGGCAGATGGTAGTCGGAGTCGGCTTGCTTCTCGCTCCAGGTGATGAGGTCGTCGGCCCGTTGCACGTCCCCACTTTCCAGATAGTACCAGGCCAGCCATAGCGCCAGCAAAACCCAGACTCCACCCCCGTAGTACACATCTTCCAGGTGACGGTGCACCCCGCCGTTTGGGGCATGTAGCTCGCGCTCAATGCGCGCCACCGTCCGCCGCATGACCGGGTCATCGGGACTCAGCAAGCCATGAGGTACGGCAACGCTCAGCAGATTGGCATCCACCCTATCCAGGCCGACCGATTTCGCCAGTTCACCGCCGGGGGTCAGTCCGTGCTTCAGCACAAATTCCCGAATCTGCTGCGGTATATCTCCCAGGGCCAGCCCCGGAACCAGCCGTTGTGCTGCCGTCAACCCGGCATAGATGGCTCCCAGAGTGCTGATGTGGAGGTCGTTTCCGCGCTCTTCCCAGCAATCATAACAGGGGGTTTGCCACAGCGCCGCCAGATAGCGCGCGGCCAGGGCAACTGCCTGTTCCCAGGCCAGCGGCAGCGGGTTAATGCGCGTGCGGCGCACAAATTCCGCCAGAGACCATAACCATGTGCCGGGGCCGTCCAGTTGAAATTCAGGCCAGTCATCGGGGCCTTCTTCTCCATCGGGGCGGTAGCGCGCATTCAGCGTATCGGCCAGAACCGGTGGTTGGCCATTTTTAGCCCGCTCGATACAGCGTTCGATTTGCTCCGCGCGGCGATTGATCACGTCGGCACACCAAGCATGAAACCGGGCAGCGCTTTCCCATTGGGCGGCCATGCTTCCCTTATAACTGAGGCTGGATTTCTCGCCATCCAATGTCAGGGCGTAGGCAATATATGCTCCATCGCGGAACCAGGAAAACTGGTAATCTGGCATGGTAGGACACGCCAGATAAGCGCCGCCCTGCTGCTGATTATCGAGGATGACTCTCAGGCTTCGCTGATAGAGCGCTTCGCGCTGGGTCGGCGTCACGGCTGATACTCCAGTACGATCACGGCCCAATAATCGAGGCGGGGAAGCGTAAAAGCAACGTAAGGGCCGGTATTATCGGAACCAGTGGTCAATACGATTGGCAGTGCCTCCAGGCTGCCGCCATCCGGTGACGCCACCCAGGCCTGCGCCACCGGGCGGTCGGTGTGAAGTACAATGGGCAGCTCGATCAGGGGATCAGGACCTTTAGAGAGTGCTGTGTCCCATTTGCCACTGTCAATACCCATCAGGTTAACCAGGTTGAAGGTCTCAAAGTTTTGTCCCTGGCGCACAATCACAGCAACCCTGTCCTTGGAGCGCAGTTTTTGCGTTTCTATTCCGGCGATGGTCAGCGCCCCAGCACGGCCAGGGGTAGCATCGGTCGTGTCTAATGAGAGGACTTCTTCGTAGCGGACCAGAAAATCATAATAGCGCCGTATGATCGTCTGGCCCGCTTCGTCCAGCAGGCCGAAATTCGGAAAGTAGGGATCGGCCAGCATCGCGCCCGGTTCGCCCAGTTCCAGGTGGTAGCCGCCGCTGGCGAAAATGATGGCGTCCGCCAGCCGCACATTGTGCATGCGATCAGGATGAATGTAGGCGGCAATAATAACGGGCTTCCCGCCCCCCCGCTTTTCCGCCTCTGCAACCAGACGGTGCAGGTCCATGAAGTCGCTATACGGCTCCCAGACTTCGATATACACAGCGTCCTGCTCGGCTGGTGCGACAGTCTCGACCGGCCAGTTTCCCACTGCGTTGAAGATCACTGCTCCCCCTTCACCGCGCCGTGTGCGGACAACCCCGGCGGTCTGGTTGATAAAAGCCGGGATCGCGTCGGCCAGTTCGACTCTTTTGCCCGACGCATTGAACCCCACTTTGGGCGCGCCGTATTGATCCAGGTGAATACCGTCGAAATCCAGCCTGTCCAGCACGCGCGCGAATTCGCCCATCAGATGTTCTGTCCAGGGAGAGCCAGGGCTGGGGTCCATGATGATCAGGAAATTGTCGCCAAACTCGTACGGTTGATCGGGGCGCTGGAAGAGAGCCCAATCGGGGTGCGCGTGGTAGAACGCCACCGACGCGCCGTAAATTGCGGTATACGGCATGGCCGCGATGTTATGAGCGTGCGCGGCTTCGATCAGGCGTGTCACGGTGCGCAGCGACATGCGGCGACCCAACAGATCGCTGTAGACTTCGCCGGGTGGCAGCAGGCTTTCATGCCGGTATTGCCAGTCATAGAACTGGAGGCCGTTGATGTGATAGAGCGCGGCCCAGTCCATCGCGGCCTTGAAGTTATCGCGGTCTGGCTCAAACTGGCTCAGAAAACCATAGCGCGGGGCCTGCTTCCAGCTTTCCAGCACATCGAAAGCGGTTGAGTCCGCTGCCAGCACGTTTCCCCTCTCATCGAGCAGCCGCACTGCCAGCCCATACCCACGTGGGGCCACCGTTGGAGGAGTCCAGACCAGAGTCGCCGTGCCTTGAGTGAGCGCCGGGGTGAGGGTCTCAACAGTCTCGGACAGATGCGTGATAGTCACCTCGACGCGCGCTCCTCCTGTCGCCGTAATCGAGAAAGCCGCCGGTTCTCCGGGGTGGTAAAACGCCCTCTCAGGGGCCACATGAACTGCTACATCCGCTTGCATGAACGCGAGACCTCCAGAAAGCAGCCATACCGAAAGCAACATCAGCGGCACGCCCCGTTTCATCCTTTGAGCGCCCCCGTTGTGATGCCCTGCACGAAGTAGCGCTGGAAGAACACGAAAATGACGATAGTCGGGATCACCGCCGTGAGCGAAGCGGCGAAAATCAGACCCCAATCGGAGGCATGAACGCCCCGGAAATTGGCAATAGCGACGGGGAGCGTGCGTTTTTGCACATCGGTGAGCACGGTCAGCGCCCAGATGTATTCGTCCCAGGCTCCCAGGAAGCTGAACACCGCCACCGTGCTCAGGGCCGGTTTGGCGAGCGGGGCCATGATCCGCGTGAAGATGATGAAATGGTTGGCCCCGTCAATCAACGCCGACTCTTCCAGTTCGCGGGGGAGGCCTTCGAAGAATCCGCGCAGCAGGAACATGTTGAACGCCATCGCCCCGGCAGTATAGACCAGCACCAGCCCGTTCAGGCTGTTAAGCAGGTCCAGGCGCTTGGCGACCAGGAACTGGGGGATGATGAGCATCATGGTGGGGACCATCATCATCGCCAGTATGGTGTAGAAAAGGATGTTCTTGCCGGGGAAGTCGAAACGCGCGAACGAATAGGCCATCATCGCCGTCAGTGTCGTCACCAGCGCCGAGGTTGCCACCGCAACGTGCACACTGTTGAACAGCGCGGTCGGGAAATTGCGGCTGCTGAACGCGGTTTTGAAGTTTTCCAGCGTCGGATCGCGCGGGATAAACTGCGGCGGGAACTCTGGGATGTAGGCATGCGCCTTAAACGCGGTGGACGCCATGTAGAGCATGGGAGCGATGGCTATGGCCACGCCCGCGCAGAGAATGATGAAGATCGTGATCTGGAAGCGGCGCTGCGCGCGACTGCGCACGGAGTGAATAGAAAGTGCCGTCTCTTTCATGGGTCTATCTCTTGGCCTAATCCTCAGCAGGTCGGCTGAACAGGCGCATTTGCATGAAGCTGACAAAAACCACAATGGCCGCCAGAATATAGCTGAGCGACGCGCCATAGCCGAACCGCAGCCTGTTAAATGCCCGATCGTACATGTAGCTCAACACGACTTCTGTGCGGTGCAGCGGGCCGCCGCCGGTGATCAGATAAACCGAAATAAAGACCTGGAAGCCGCCGATGATCAACGCCACCAGAATGAACAGCGTCGTGCGACGGATCAGCGGGAGGGTGACATGCCTGAACTGCCGCCACTCGCCTGCCCCGTCAATCGCCGCCACCTCATAAAGCTCAACCGGGACACCCTGCAACGCCGCCAGGAAGATGACCATCGTCCAGCCCATGCCCTTCCAGATGCCCAGCGTGTAGATAATGATCCAGGCGGTTTTGGTTTCGCTCATCCACTGCACCGGCTTGTCCAGTATCCCCAGGACTGATACCAGAAGATAGTTGACCAGGCCGCCAGGGTTCGAGCTGAAGAGAAATTGGAACAGGAAGCTGACGACCACCCAGGAGGTGATGACCGGCAGATAATAGATGGCGCGGAAAAGTCGCTTGCCGATGAACACCCGATGCACCAGCACCGCCAGCGCCAGACCAATGATCATCTGCCCGGCGACAGTCACGACGGTATAGCGCACTGTGTTCTTCAGAGCGATCCAGAAGTATTTGTCGTGCAGCACATCGCGGTAGTTGTCCAGGCCCACATACTGGCTTGTCTGTCCCGGCATGATCTGCCAGTCGAAGAAGCTGATATAGAACTCGTAGCCCAGCGGATAGATCATCCACAGCACGTACAGCGCCAGGCCCGGCAGCAGGAACAGGTATGGCACATACCAGCGGTGATGAAGTCTAGAGCGCATCGGTCCGCCTCAAAAATTTTGCATACCACGAGATCAGGCTTTCGACAATATCTGCCTGTGTGTTCAATTTACCCCCAGAGCCGGTAGGAGGGGGAGAGGCTGGCAAAGCCTCTCCCCGTGTGCCAAAGAGTGAGTTATTCTTCGGCGAGCAGAGCGTCAATCTCCTCGGCGGCCGCGTCCAGCGCCTCCTGCGGCGAGGCCTCACCGCGCAGAATAAGCTGTCCGGCATCGGTCAGAATCGATTCCATCTCCGTCCAGGCCGGATGGGGAGTGCGCGCTTTGGCCGTTTCGAGCTGCTTCAAGAAGAGGGGATAATAAGGGTGATTCTTGAAGTAGTCGTTTTCCACCAGCGCAGAGATCACCGTCAACTGGCCGGTCTCGGCCATCTTCAACTGGTATTCATCCGACTGCGTGAAGCGAAGGAACTCCAGCGCTTCTTCGGGGTGCTTCGAAGCGGAGAACAGGACGACGTTCTCGCCGCCGACCACCGAGATCGAGCCGCCCTCACCGGCGGGCATCAGCGTGGCATGAATCTGGAAGTCGGGATACTGCGCGGCAGCCATAGGATACCACCAGGGACCTTCAAGCACCGAGGCAAACACGTCTGTGAAGAAACCCTCCGTGCCCAGGCCGCCACCCAGGAAGGACGGCGAGAAGCACCCGCTTTGAACCATATCGGCCAGGAACTGGTAAGCGGCGACTGTCTTTTCGCCATTCAGGTAGCCGGAGGCCTTGGTGATTTCGGGATCGGTGATGTCGCCGCCAAAGCTCCAGATCCAGGGCAGCACGGCCCAGCCGTAAGTGCCGCCGTCGCTGAAGACGTATTTATCGTCGCCGAGCGCTTTGATCGGCTCACACTGCGCCTTCAGGTCATCAATGGTCTTGGGTGGTTCTTTGATACCGGCGGCCTCGTAGAGCGTCGTGTTGTACAGGAACACGCGTGTGTTGG
>DAOTXK010000169.1:0-3643 GCA_034435395.1 Anaerolineae bacterium
GGCATGAGGTTGAAGGCATACGCCTCGATGCCCCAGGACCACTCGCTGACGGCGAAACCGAAGGCGTCATCGCTGTTGACCACCGCATATACGTACTGGTAGAGGTCTTCCAGGCGAGGGATCGAGGCGATAAACAGCCCATCATCGCCGGTGAAGCCGCTGGCCACTGGCGTGAAATCCTCGTCATAAATCGTGACGGGCGCGTCGGCCAGCGGCTCCCCGCTCTGCATATCCGTGACCCAGGCCAGCGCGCGGTCATTGGAGAACTTGATCGTCACGTTGGCCGTCACCACCACCATCACATGCTCCCGGTCCTCGTCGCCGTCCTGGCGGGTCTTCGGCGAGGACACGCGCAGGAAATACACACCCGGCGGCAGCGCCTCCTCGCCGCCAACTGCCCCCGCCGCGATCTGGCCGCCGGTCTCCTCCGGCGCGGGCGTCAGCAGGTCAATCCAGTACTCGGTGCTGTCACCTTCGGCCACCCAGCCGACCGTGCCATCCCGCAGCTGGACCTGCCACCACCACAGGCCGTTGCCGCACACCGGACCGCCCAGCACCGGCATCTGGTAGTCGCGGTACAACAGGCCGATGATCTCACCGCTGGGAGCGGTCTCGCGCACCCGCAGCGGATCGGGATCGGTGGTGACGATGGCCGTGCCGCCCACTTCCAGCCGTGGCTCCGGCGCGCCGGGGCACTCGATGCCCACCGTGCCGCGCGGGCTGATGGTGAGCAGCTCATACCGCCGCTGGTTCAGTTCCGAGGCCACCGGGAGCGTCCACCCGCGCAAACGCCCGCTTGGCGGCGGCGAGAAGCCGTCCCAGGCTTCGTAGCTGCGCGGCCCGGTCAGCCGGGCCAGGGTCTCCAGCGACAGGCGGTAGAGGGAGAGCTCCAGCTGTTCGACGTTGAGATGGGTGGCAAAGAGACGGGTCTGCGGCGCGTAGGCGCTGTAGATGCCCACACTGCCCGGCACGTTCAGCGTGATGTCCGGACGGTAGGCCCGGGTGGTGAAGGTGACGACCATCCCCTCGTCGATGGTATTGCCGTAGACATCGGCCATGCCGGGCACGATGGTGATGGTGTAGGTTGTGCTCGGCTCCAGCGAGAAGGACAGGCCGAAGCGGTTGTTATACGAATAGTAGTAGGTCTCATATTCGCGGGCCGGGGCCGGGTCGACGGTCACCTTGTCGGCCAGGGTGCTGCGGTCCATCGGCGTGGCGAAGTAGATCGAAAACCCGCCGTATGATTCGACATCCGTGGCCCCGTTCGCCGGCTCGGTCCGGAGGATGCGCGGTCGCCCCACCGTCATGAAGTTCCAGCCCATGGTCCGGTCGAGGGGCGTCACGCCATTGGCCGCCCGCGCGATCTCGGCGTCGATGCGGGCCGTATAGAACCCGCTCAATTTCAGCCGCTCATCCGGGGTGAAGGTGAAGCGCGTCCCCGCCTCATTCCACTGGAAAGCGCCGCTGACCCGGCCTCTATCCGCCTCCACCAGGACAAAGGACTCTTCCACACTGACTGTATCCATCGCCTGGTTGAAAGTCACGGTCACCGTCGCATTCAGGGAGACATCATCGCTGTTGTGCCCCGGCTCGACGCTCAGGACCGTCGGCGGCACCGTGGTGAACGACCAGACGTAATCCGTCGCCAGCACGCCCCCGGTGACATCCGTCAACCCGGCGGGGACCGTCAGGGTGTAGGTCGTGCCGCCCTCCAGCCGGTCCGGGCGGAAGATGTAGATCGAGGTGTTGAGCCACTCGCCCTCACCCGATAGGGCCGGCTCGATGACCAACGGATCAGGCAGTTCGGCCATCTCTTCAACCGTGACCAGCGGCACCACCGGGCGATTGAAGATGATGGTGATGCTGGCATCGGTCTCGATGTACCGGGCATCCGGCGCGGGCAGCACCTCGGACACTTCCAGATAGCCGATCGTGCGGACTTCCAGCGTGAACGGCTCCGCCAGCGGCACCCCCGCCGCGCTGACCGCCTCCACCCCCACGCTGATCTGGTAAGCGGTGGCCCGACTCAGCGGCTCATCCGGCTTAAAGATCAGCGTTGCCGGGTCAGGAACGTCAAATGTCCCGGCCACTGACGGCTCAATGGCGAAAGCGCCCTGTACGCTGTCCATGTCCATCGCCTGGTCGAAGTACAGCGTGATCGACCCGTCCAGCGGCATCTCCTCACCGGCCAGCGGCATGGTATCCACCACACGCGGCGGCGGCGACTCGCCTTCCTGTCCCGGCGGCGCGCCCAGGGCGACCGGCGGCAGCCCACTGGCCAGCCACAACACCACTAAAACCGCACTGCAAATGAGGCCACTTAAAAACAACAACTGGCGACGGCCCATGGTATTGCCCTCCCCTTATTTGACTTTCAACCGTCAGTCCCCGCCGGTCAGTTTCCCTGGGACTGTCAACCGCAGCAAGCGCTCCATCAGGCAGGAGTCAGAAAAGCCCTGGCAGGTCAGTAACTCCATCATAGGGGGAAACCGGAAGGGGCGCAATCAGCGTCAGGTCAGCGAGAAACCGACGACTGGCCGCCGCTGGCATGAGGATTCGGTCAGGGAACCGTCAGGAGGTATCCCGGTCCGCGGCGCCGCCCCTAGCGCTTGTGGCCGGTGAGCTTGTTGGCGACCGCCACCAGATTCTCAATGCTGACCGGCTTCACCAGAAATTGCTGGATGTCCCGCTCGTTGATCTGGTTGCGCCACAACTGATTGGCGGTGATGACCACGATGTGCGTGTTGCGAAAACGCGCCTCGCCCCGGATGTACTTGATCACATCGACCCCCGTCTCATCCGGCATGTTCATGTCCAGGAAGATCAGGTCCGGCGTCTGGCCCTGCAGGTGCGCCCGCGCCTCGCCGCCGCTGCGAGCCATGGTCACCTCATGCCCGGCCAGCGCCAGAGCGGTGCGGTATATATAGACGAGGTCCTTATCATCCTCTACCACCAGCACATCAGCCATGGGCCTGTTTTCCTGCCAAACCGGGTGATAGCGCTGACTCCATTCTAATGGAAGGGGCCCCATTCTGGCAATCCATCCGACCTTCTCCGGTCGAGGCCCTACACATCCGTGAACGGCAGCCCCAGCGCGTCCTTGCCCACCTGCCAGAAGAGCGCCAGCACCTCCCGCCCCACCGAGCCGACATACTCCAGCGGGTTCAGCGCTGGCCCGGTCGCCTGGGCGGGGCTGGTCCCGGCCACCGTGACCCCGTACTTCTCAAACAGCATCCTGGCCCGCCACAGGTGGAACCGATCGCTGGTGAGGAGCGCGGTCTGCCAGCCCTGCTGACGCATCAAGGCGGCGGTGTGGATGGCGTTTTCCTCGGTGCTGTGACTCGCCTCCTCCAGCCAGATGGCCGCGCGTGGAACCCCATGGGCCACCAGGACCTCCGCGCAGGCTGCGGCCTCCGACATGGGAATGCCGCGCGTGAACCCGCCCGCGCAGACGATGGCCGGGGCATAACCCGCCGCATAAAGCGCTGCGCCGTGCGCCGCCCGCCGCACGGTGACGTGGTTCGGGCTGCCATCCGGATCAAGGCCGCCCCCCAGCACGATGATCACGTCCGCCGCCGTCGCCCCGTCCTGCGCCCCGTAGAGATGCACCTGCACGGCCAGGACCAGCCCCACGGCCATAATC
>DAOTXK010000170.1:0-46043 GCA_034435395.1 Anaerolineae bacterium
CTCGGCGGCCTGGGGCTGACCATCTCCCTGGGAGGGGTGTTGCGCCTGTCCCAGGTGCCCATCCCGGCCTATCTGCTGCTGCTGCACGGGGTGATGGCCCTGCTGGCGTGGCTTCCCCCGCCGGTCAGGCCGGTGGAGGCGAGCTGGCGGTTCTCGCGCCGCCACGCCCCGCTTTATATGCTGCTGGCGGTCGTCTGTCTGGTCAGCCTGGGGGTGGGATACGAGCGCAGCCGCCTGCGGTATGACGGCTTTGAGGACCAGTCGATGTTTGTTTCCCTGGCCGACTGGCTGGCTCATGAGCCGGATGAGCCGGGCCGGATGTTCCGCTGGGCCCAGGTCGGCGGCGGCGACATCCGCCTGCTGACCGATGGTTGGACCTACACCCATGCCGCCTGGGTGTGGAGCAGTGGCGTCCCCGCCGCCCCGCTGATCTGGCACGATCTGCCGCTCCTGTTTGTGTGGGCCGTGCCGCTGGCGGTTTTTGCGCTGGCCTACGAAGTGACGCAACGCGAGGAAGCGGCGGCCTGGAGCGCGGCGGCGCTGGTGCTGATCGGGCTGCTGACGGTGGATGGGCTGGTGTATCGTCACAACCCGCTGGCTTTCGGCGCGGCGGCGGTTTTTGAGTTTAACACGCTGCGTAAGGCGTCGATTGCCTTAATGCTGCCGCTGGCGCTGCTGGCGGCCCTATCCTATCTGCGCCAGTCCAGGCCCATCGATTTGTCCGCCGTGTGGCTGGCCGGGCTGGCCCTGGCCATGATGCACCCCCAACAGGTGATGATCTTTCTGGTGAGCATCGGGGCGACAACCGGCTTATGGTGGCTGGCCGGGCGGACCCGTCGCCGCGCGGCCCAGGGCGGCGCGCTGATGATCGTTCTGGCGGTCGTGATGGTCCTGCCGTTCGTGCAGCGCAATCAGGATGCCGTCGGCACTATCCGGGCCACCGGCGAGGCGGAGCAGTCGTTTTTGCCGCCCGCGACCCCGGCGGCGGCTCCGGCAGCGGGGGTCACCGTCGAGCAGCATCAGACGAGCCGGGCCAGGGTGCTGGTGATCGACAATCTGCCCTTGTTGGGTGCCACTTACGTGCTCGATCCGAGCCTCATCACCTACCACCCAGCCATCACCCTGGCGGCCATCCTGGGACTGGCGGCAGTCGTTGGCTGGCGGCGGAGCCTGGCCGCGCAGTATCTCTTCGGCTCGACCGGGGCCGCGTTGCTGCTGATGTTCACGCCGGGGCTGACACCGCTGTTCGCGCGTGTGGTATCGCTTAATGCCGCTCAGGCGGTGATCCTGGCGGTGCCAGTGGCGCTGGCCTGGGGTTGCGGCCTGGATGCGCTGCTGCGGCAGTTGGGGCGGCTGGGCGTCACCCGGCAGACCGGCCTGTGGTGGATGGTCGCCGGGCTGCTGGTGGCGGCGCTCCTGCTGTTGTACCTGGAGCCGGTCCCCATCCCGGCCAGCGCCCGCGACCAGATTCGGGCGGTCAACCAGGTGCAAAGCCTGCGGGACATCCATCCCGCCGATGAGCAACTCCTGGCTGCGCTGGCGGCAGTGGTGCCCCCGGATCGGCGCAGCACCGTGTTGACCGCCAACCGCGTCGCCAACTACGTCGCCGAGAGCGTGCCGCATGCCCTGGTTGTCGGCGGGCGGGGCGACAGCCTCCCTTTCGCCGCGCGGTTTTTCACTGAAGGAAAACCTGCCGCCCCCTGGCTGGATGCGGTCGACGTGGCGTTCATCCGGGAATGGGATGTCACGCACATCGTCGTCGAGGCGGATGACACCCGCCTGCCGCAGCTCTGGCTCCAGCCAGATCGGTTCGTGTATCGGGGCGGAGCCGCCGGTTATCTCATATTTGAGGTCCAACCGGATATCTCACCCCGCGCTGCCGACGAGCTATTCGCGGCGATGAATGAGCGGTACGGCCCGATCGAGACCCCTCGCTGGGGGCCGGACGGCATCGAGCTGGTGCTGCCCGGCGATCCGGCGGCATGGGCGTCGATAGCCGCGCGCTGGGCTGACCTGTTGGCGAGCGATGAAAGGGATGCCGTGGCGCGTTATGGGCTGGCATTTGCCTACCTTCTGATGGGCGACGACGAACAGGCGCTGCCGCTGTGGCAGCAGCTACACCAGGCTTACCCTGAGCTGGCCCAGTTCACTGATGTGTTGGCCCACACCCGGCGATTCCTGGGCGATCCTGGAGCGGCGGCGTCCACCCTGCTTGGTTCCCTGGATGCCAGCGCGGAAACGGCCCGCGTGCTGGCCGCGCGGACCTTGCTGACGGAGCCATTTTTTTATTTACTCGACGCCGGGCAGGTGCGACAGGCGACAGGTGTGGCTGAGTCGGCGTCGGTGGTGTGGGATCAACTGGCGGTCCGCGATCGTTATGAGGCCGTGCGGGAGCGGGCGGCGTTGCTGATGTGCGCCGGGGAATGGGGCACGGCGGCGGACTGGCTGGCGGGCCTGCCGCCGCCGGAAGTCAGCCCGTCGGATATGATCGCGCGGGCGATGGCCCTCCTGGCGCGGGGTGATGTGGAGGGGGCGCTGGCGGTCTTGTGGCCCGCCACCGAGCCTGACCTGCTGGCCAGCCGGGTGTGGATGCACCCCGATCGCTGGCAAAACAATGGGGCGGCGCAGGTTTACCATCTGCTGCTGGGAAATATCGCGCAGCGCGAAGGGCGGTGGGCGGACGCCGAAGCCGCCTATCGCCGGGCCATGGCGGAGGGTTCCACCTGGGCGGGCCGGTATTTTCTGGCGCAAACCCTGGCAGCCGCCGGACGGGCCGCTGAGGCGGCGGCGCTCCTGGCGGAGGTGGACGCCGACTGGCTGGCGGTTCACGGCGGGCCATTCCCGGAGCTGGTGCCGCTGCTGGCTATCGCGGACAACCGCGCCCTTTATGCTTTGGACGTGGCGATTCTCCAGGACGACGACGCCCACGCCCTGACCGTCTGGGCGACTTACGGGGTGTTTGGCGGGCCGTTCCCGGTGGCGACGTGGCGGGTGCAGGTGGCCAGCCGGGACGCGGCGCTCCATTACGCGACGGTGGACGCGCCAGCGCTGCCGGTGGATGGCGCGCTGGTGCGCCTGCCCGTCACCGTCAGCCTGCCTGGCGACCTGCCCCCGTTGACCCAGGCGCGGGTGTTTGTGGAGCCGCGCCACAACAATTTCGTCACCTGCGGTCCGGCCATGCGGGATGTGGTGCTGAACCGCCCGGAGTCAGCGCCGCCAGGCCCGGAGGCCGTCCTGGTGGAGCGGCGCTTTGGCCCGGATATTGTGTTGCACAGTTATGAGGCCGGGCTGACCGATAGCGCCCTGTCCGTCACGCTGTACTGGCGGGCTGAGGCCACGCCTTCGGAAGACTATCAGGTGTTCGTCCATGTACTGGATGAGACCGGGCGGCTGGTGGCGCAGGACGATTCGGCCCCGGTGGACGATCGTTATCCGACCAGCCAGTGGCGGCAGGGGACGCTCATCGCGGACCGGCATCTCATTACGTTTCAGGGACCGCTCCTGACCGGTGTGTATCAGGTGTGGGTCGGCCTGTACCATCTGCCGGATGTGACTCGCCTGCCAATCACGCCCGCTGACGAACGGGTGGATGGCGACAGGTTCCTGCTGTACACCTGGGAGAGACCCTGAGCCTTGTCGGGCGCTGGCCGTCATCAACCGTCGTTCTCCCCGCCGCGCGCGGGCGCGGTCACCCGGGAGGCGGTGACAAGGCTCCTCCTGATGGCAGGCTGCCGTGAAGGCCGTCAGCGTAGTCCACGATGCGCCGGGCCAGCGACGCGCCGTCCAGCCGGTGGAATTGCAGCGCTTCGGATGGTGTGCCGCAGGCCGGATATCCTTCGACGGCGAACTGCTGGATGCCGCCCGCCGGCAGCAGGTCGTGCCCGACCAGGACCGGCAGCAGGTGGTCCCGCAGCCCGCCGGTGGGCGCATGATCTTCCAGCACGAAGATCATCGGCATGTCGCGGACGACCGCTGCCAGCCAGGCCGGGTCAACGCGGTTCAGCCAGGGCATGTTGACCACGCGCAGCGAGAAACCGCCCGCCGCCAGTTTCTCCGCCGCCAGCAGCGCCTCGTGCAGCATCACCGGCCCGTAGGCGAACAGCACCCCGTCGGTACCTTCGACCAGCGTCACCCCTCGTCCTAATGTCAGGCGATAATCGGCGGGCAGCGCGATCAGACGCGGCGAAGGCCCGATCACCAGCCGCAGGACGCAGTTCTCCACCGCGTCGTTGACGCAGTATTCCACCGCCAGGCGGGTCTCGGCGGCATTACACGGCTGAATGATGAGGCAATTGGGCAGGGCGGCCAACAGCGAGATATCGCGGATGCTCTGGTGGGATTTGCCCGGCCCGGCGGGGATCAGCCCGGCGTAGTGGCAGGCGTAGATGATCTTGGTGTGTTCGCTGGCGTTGTTGTAGATTTGTTCGTTGGCGCGGGAAGCCAGGAAGCTGGCAAAGCTGTTCACCACCGGCAGCAGGCCGTGCCGCGCCAGCCCGCCGGCCATGGAAACCATGTCCTGCTCGGCGATGCCGTTTTCGATGAAGCGGTCGGGATAGGCATTTTCGAAGGCGCGCACGCGGCAGTCGGCGGCCAGGTCGCCGTCCAGCACCACGATATCCCGGCGACGGGCGGCCAGTTCGACCAGTGCCTGGCCGTAGGCCTCGGCGACGTATTCTGGCGAGACGCCGCTGGGCGCTCCAGGCTCCGGGGTGACATCTTCGACGGTCAGCGGCTCCAGCCCCAGCGCCTGGCAGCGCGCCGCCAACCGGGCGAAGACTTCTTCGGTCGCCGCCCGGAAGGACTCGTCGTCCGGCGCGCCCGCGTGCCACCGGTACAGCCCGCCGCCCGCCTGGAGCGCCGCCGGATGTTCCATGAAGGAGACGCCGCGCCCCTTGATCGTATCGGCGATCAGGATTTTGGGCCGGTCAGTGACAGCGGCGAATGTTTCGAACACGGCGGCCAGCTGCCGGAAGTCGTGGCCGTTGGCGCGGGCGACATGCCAGCCGAAGGCGCGGAACTTCGCTTCCAGGTCGCCCAGGTCGCTGATGGCGGCGACCGGTTTGTCCGACTGGACCTTGTTATGATCGACGATGACGGTCAGATCGCCGCATCGCTGGTGGGCGGTGGCCAGCAGCGATTCGTAAATCTGGCCCTCCTGCAATTCCCCGTCGCCAGTCATCACAAACACCCGCCCCTTATGCCCCTGGTAGCGCTTGGCCCAGGCCATGCCTCGACCCTTGGAGATGCCCATCCCCAGCGATCCGGAGTTCGATTCCACGCCCGGCACCCCCACGTCGGGATGGCCGTCCAGCCCGCCGAAGCGCCGCAGCTTGAGGAACCGGTCGCGGGGGATGACGCCCCACGAATACAGGACCGCGTAGAGGCCGGGCACGTCGTGGCCTTTGGATGAGAAGTAAATGTCGCGGTCCGGGCTGTCGATACCGACCTGCATGGTGTTCATCACGTGCTCGTACAGCCAGACGACGATGTCCAGCGCGCTCAGGCTGGACCCCAGGTGCCCGGACCCGGCTCGCTTGACGGCGGCCAGGGTATTGGCGCGGTTCATATCGGCCAGCAGGGCCAGCTTGTCGTACAGGTCAATCTCCGCTGCCCGCACCCGGTCGAATTCCGATTTCGGAATCAGCGCGATGGTGAGCGTTTGCGGCAGGATGTGAATATCGGCCATGGGTGATCAGTCTCCAGAAATAGCGTGAGTTATGGCTGGGGGCGCTCGACCGAATGCCTCTAGGGCTGTTCAGGATAAGGGGCCTGGCGGACGGGCGGCAGCGTGGCTTCGCCCCGGCGCAGCATTTCCTCGGCGATCCACCAATCCCAGGCATCGTTGATGTCGAAGCCTTCCGCGCCTTCGGTCAGGAAGGGCGTCAGCACATGCCCGGCGATGGAATGATCTTCAAAGACCACCCGCGTCCAGGCGATCTCCAGGCTGGCGTTCTGCACGTAAACTTCCGGCAGCGCCTGGTAGGGTGTGCTGTGCCAGGGGACGCCGGGCGGGTTGAGCAGCAGCGGATGCATGCGGTGCTGGCCCTGGAGCACCCACATCTTGCCGGGGTGCTGGCGGCATTTTTCGACCGCCCGCAGTGAGTCGACCTCGCCGGACGCCAGGAAATGCGCCCAGGCCCGCCGGATCGTCTCCGGCTGGCGGAAGGGGCTGGTCGGTCGGAGCAGGCTGAAACAGTCATAAGTGCGGCCCTCGTCGCGCAGCCGCCGCAGGGTGTAGTCCAGCCATTCGATGTCCGGCGATTGATCGACGGCGTAGGCCGCCGGGCGCAGGAAAGGCACTTCCGCGCCGTAGTACCGGGCGATAGCCGCGATTGTTTCCGAATCGGTCGAGACCAGGATGGTGGCAAAGATGCCGCTCGCATGGGCCGCCGCGATGGTGTAGGCCAGCAGCGGATGACCGCCCAGACGGCGGATGTTTTTGTTGGGCACGCGCTTGGACCCGGCGCGGGACGGGATCAGCGCGATGATGGTGGGTGTCTCAACCCCCAATCTGTCTCCCCCTTCTACTGTTTCACCAGGACCAATACATCCTGCTCATGTTGATCCAGGGAGCGGCGCGGCGCTCTCCAGTACCCTGGAATGTGCTTCTCCACCGCGAAACCGATGTCCTCCGCCAGACCCAGAATGGTCTCCAGCCGGTAAGCGACACAACCTTCCGGGTTATCCGGCGTGGCGGTGAAGCCCTGATCGTAAGTCGTCTCAAAACGCCTGTCCGGGGGTGGGTCATCCGGCCCCCCGTGTTCGTCCAGCAGGTAAGCCGTGGCCCAGGCTTTGCCAGCCGGAGCCAGGCATCGAAACGCCTCGCGCAGGTTATGGGCGATGACGGACAGCTTCAGATGGGTGAAGATCGAATTGAACCAGATCAAGTCGAAGCTGGCGTCGGCATATGGAAAGCGGTAGCTCTCCGCCGGGATCGTGCCGCCGGGGTTGTAGTACGAGTGGTAGATATCGGCATGGACGAAGTTAAACCGCTCGTTCCCCTGAAAAAGCCGGATCAGGGCGCTGAGCCGCTTCCGGTCGATATCGAACCCGTAGTAGCGACCGGTGAAGTGATTTTCCGGCCTGGCGAAGGCGGCGGCGACCCGCCCATCCCCGCAGCCGACATCCAGGACAGCGCTCTCTGGATCAAGTGGCACGTGGACAGACAGCCAGTCGAAGACCCACTGACCGTTCACGTAGCCGCTGACGATGCTCTGGCCGCCCCGCAATAACGCTGGACTGATGAGCCAGTACCGATGACTGTCATCAATTGACAACCCCTTCCAGCGGAAAGGAAGCAGGCTGAGCAACCTGTTAATGGTCTTCCGCATGGTCATATGTCCCGGAAAAGCAACCGCCGCTCATAACTGCTCTGGATCGATGATCAGGTACACGTCTTTGAGTTCGGAGTAGACATCCAACCCCTCGGTGCCCGGCTCGCGGAAGCCGTTGCCGGATTGTTTGAGGCCGCCGAAGGGCATGTGCGGCTCGCTGCCGTAAGTCCCCGCGTTGACCACCGCCACCCCGGTCTGCACCTTTTCACAGAAACGCAGCGCCCGATGGAAGTTACGGGTATGAATGCAGGCCGTCAGCCCGTAAGGCGAGTGGTTGGCCAGCGCCAGTGCCTCCTCGAAGTCCCTGGCGCGGTACAGGATGGCAATCGGCCCGAACAGCTCGGTGCAGGAGATGTCCGCCGATGGGTCCACGTTTTCGATCAGGGTGGGAGCCATGTAAAAGCCGCTCTTATGGGCCTCGTCGGTCAACCGCACGCCGCCAGTGAGCACTGTTGCGCCCTCGGCCTGGGCCTGCGCCACCGCTGCCAGCATGTGGTTGAGCTGCGACTCGTTGATCACCGGGCCGAAGTCATCATCGTCGCCGGGGCCGACCTTAAGTTGTCGGGTCTTTTCCACCAGCATGTCGCGGAACCGGTCATAGATCGCCGCGAAGATGATGATGCGGCTGCCCGCCGCGCAGCGCTGCCCGGCATTGCTGAAAGCCGAGAGCAACACCCATTTGGCGGCGTTGCCCAGGTCGGCGTCGTCGCAGACGACCAGGGGATTTTTGCCGCCCAGTTCCAGCGAGACCTTGGCCAGTCGCTCGCCCGCCAGACGCTGGACGAGCCGCCCGACCTCCGTCGAGCCGGTGAAGCTGATCACGCCCACGTCTTGGTGCTCGACGAGCGGCTGTCCGGCCTCCGGGCCATAGCCCTGCACGATGTTGAGCACGCCCGGCGGCAGCCCGACTTCCTGCGCGATCTGGCCGACGATCCAGGCGGTGGCGGGGGTGTCCTCCGCCGCTTTGAGGATCGCGGTATTGCCGCAGATCAGCGCCGGGAAAATCTTCCAGGCGACGTTGGCGATGGGCGTGTTGGCGGCAATGATCAGCCCGGCCACGCCGATCGGCCGGCGGACGGTCATGGCGAATTTGTGCACCACGCCGCTGGTGGTCGTTTTGCCGTAAAGCCGCTGGCCTTCGCTGGCGTAGAACAGGCCACACTCGATCGCGCCGCCTGTTTCGCCGTAGGCGTCTTTGTAAGACTTGCCCGTCTCGGCGGCCACGATCCGCGCGATTTCCTCCCGTCGCGCCTTCATGCCCAGGACGATCTCGTGCAGGATCAGGCCACGCCGGACGGCGGGCGTCTCGGCCCAGGCGTCCTGAGCGCGTCGGGCGGCATCGACGGCCGCGTCAATGTCCGCCTTCCGGGAGCGGGCGGCCCTGGTCAGCAACGTGCCGTCGTGCGGGTTGAGCTTGTCCAGCCATTCGCCCGCGATGGCGGGCTGTTCTTCACCGTCGATCCAGTTGGGGATCACACGGGGTATCAGGTTGCTCATGATCTCTCTTCCCAAGCAGTTTTCGGGGTGGTCGGGGCTGTTGGCGGAGCTGCGGGGTACCCATTTCTCCCTGTGGCGTCCTTTCAGACTTTACCACGCCGTCCAGCCCCCATCAATCACCAGGTTAGCACCGGTCATATAGGACGAGGCGGCGGAGGCCAGGAAGATCACCGCGCCGTTGTATTCGTCCTCGTTGGCCATGCGGCCCATCGGCATCAGCGCACAGTAGTTCTTCAGGAACTGCTCGTCCTGATTATTGAAGACGCCCGCCAGCGTCAGCGTGTTAACGCGCACGCCTTTCCTGGCCCAGTAGGTCGCCAGGTAGCGGGTCAGGTTCATCAGGCCGGACTTGGACGCTGAGTAGGCCACCGGCTTAAAGAACGGCGGGCCGCTCTGGGCGCGGTACTGGTAGATGCCCTGGTTGGGCGAGACCAGGCCGTAGATCGAGCCGATATTGATGATCGAGCCGCGCCCGGCCTCGGCCATGGCTCCGCCGATGACCTGACAACACAAAAAGACGCCCTTCAGGTTCACTTCCAGCACACGGTCCCAGGAGGCTTCCGGATACGTTTCAAAAGGGCCGTTTTCCTCGGCAGGGGCGTTGGGCGGGGAATCCAGCGCGGCGTTGTTGATCAGCACGTGGGGCACGCCCCACCGTTCGATCACGCGCCCCAGCCCGGCCTCAATGGAGGGGCGGCTGGTCACATCCACGGCGAAGAAGGCGACCTCGCCCCCCTCCGGCAGGGCAGGGTAGCGCCTGGTTATCAGCGCCGGGTCATCGCTGAGGTCGAAGACGGCCACCTTCGCGCCGCGCTCGGCCAGCGCCAGCGTGTACTGGCGTCCGAGCTGACCCAGGCCCCCGGTGACGACGACGATGGTGTCCTGGACACTGAACAGGTCTCTGGTCACGCTTTCCCTCTAGCCAGCTGGCTCGCTCAGAATACGTTCGAACAGGTCACATACTTCGCGGACCGCCCCATACCCGCCCGGCCTCTGGGTGCGGTAGAGGGCCAGCGGAATCACGTCCGGGTGCGCGTCCTGCACCACGATGGGCAGCCCCACCACTTGCAGGCAGGGCAGGTCGTTCACGTCGTTGCCGACGAAGGCGGCCTGGACCAGGGAAAGCCCGGATTCGGCCAGCACGCGCTCCAGCGTCACCCGTTTGTCCGGGACGCCGTGTTCACAGCGGATGCCCAGCTTCTGGCTGCGGGCCAGCACGACCGGGTTGGTCTCGCTGGAAATGATGGCCGTGCCGATTCCCAACCGGTCCAGCTTGCGCAGGCCGAGGCCGTCGCCCCGCCAGCAGCGCACCGACTCGCGGCCATCCTCGTGCACGTATACCATGTTGTCGGTGAACACGCCGTCGAAGTCGAAGGCGACGAAACGCACCCGCCTGACCCGTTCGGCCAGCGCCGCTGATGTCATGTCAGCGCACCCTGGATAAGACATTCCGCGCCATCTGCCGCACGATTCTGCCGGCAGGGCTGTTCAGCAGCCGGCCCCTGACGTAACTCGCCGCGTAACGCCGACCCGGCTCGACTCGGGCCGTGTCATAGGCCGGTGGGCTGGACCGGGCCAGCATGGTTTCCACCAGCGCCGCGACCTTATCGGCGTAGGGCTGTTCGTCGCGGTGGATGAAGTAGTCGAGCCGGTCCCGACGCGCCGCCCAGATGGAGTCGTCGCCGATCTGGGCGAGCAGTTGCCGCACACCGGGGAGGAAGTCCTCCCGCGCCCGGCAGGTGATGAGGTGAGGCAGTTCATAAAATTCCTGGAAGTGCATCATCTGGGCGGTCTTGTCGGCGCTCCAGCGGTGCTTGCCATCGCTGAAGGCCACGGCCATGATAGGCAGTTTGAACAGCAGCGCTTCCAGCAGCACGGTGGACATCGGACAGATGACGGCCTCAACCAGCTGATACAGCCGGGCCAGGTGATTCATGCGGAAGAAAAACCCTCTGGAACCGGTGGCCGCGATTTTGCTTCTGGCCTGGCGATAGGCGTCGGTCATCTGCGGGTCCATGGTAACGTGCTTCCAGTCGCTGGCGAAAAAATCGGCCTCGCTGGTCCGCCGGGTGCGCCAGGGATGGGGTCGGTAGATGACGTGCAGAGGTGGCAGCTCGCCCGCTGCGATGGCCTCTTCCAGCTCTATGAGCAGCTCCGTCTCATCAAACGTGCGGAAAGTGCCTGCCAGCAGCACCAGTGTCCTGTCGTCTGGCACGCCCCACTCCGCGCACAAAGCCGCCCGGTCGATGGGTGGCGGGTGGCGAAAGTATTCATAGTGCGGCGCGCCCACCACGTGCACGCGCGCCGGGTCGGCGTTCTGCACGGCGACGGCATGTTCCTTGCTCTGCTGCCCCCACACGCCCATCATGGCCGGTTGATGGTTGATCAGCCCCTTGCTGGAGAGGTTATCCCAGCCAGCGACCAGCATCAGGGTGGGAATGGACAGGGCGTCCGCCAGTTGCAGCACGTCGTCGGTCGCGTAGTCCAGCAGGGCCGATGGCAGCACAAAAAAGTCCGGTCGCTCGCGCAGGGTGAGGGCCAGCATCTCCGGATGGAGGCCCATCTCTTGCATCACCCGCTGGCGATGCGCTTCATAGACCTCGGGTTGGGCGAGCCGGGTGAGGCGGGCCAATGAGGGGTCGGTGCGGGCCTGCTGCCGGTGGCGAATGGCGAAGGACGGGCTGCGGTCCTCGTAGCGGATCGTGGAGATGCGGAACAGTTCTTCCCAGCGGCGGAACCGCCCCGGATAAAATGGCAGCCACTCCACGCGGGGCAACCGCCCGTCCAACTCCGCCGCCATTTGGGAATCGATCAGGTCGGAGCGGAGCAGCACGTAGATCAGATCATGCGCCGCCGCCAGCGCGTCAAACGCGCCACTGTCGGCAAAGCGCAGGATCATCTCACTGCCGTAGATGAAGACAAAACCCTTCATGAGCGCTGACCCTGGCCGCCCGCGTCGGGTGTTGCGCCATCGAGCAGATAGGCGGGGATGCTGTCGTCTTCGGCCAGCGGCTCCGGCAACACCCGCCCGATCAGGCGCTCCAGTTCATATGGCGGCAGCCCGTCTCCCGGCGACTTGATGGCGATGTCTTCCCGCGTCAGCACATGGCCCGCTGGCAGGTCCCGCGCCGCGACGAGTTTTTTGCGCATTTTTCGGAGCGGTTCCCACTCGCTGTCATAAGGTCTTTTGATGCCGTCGCCCATGGCCACACGGGCGCGCCGCAGGTCACGGACCAGCTTTTGCAGGCCGGGCCGTTCCAGGGAGAAGGCATGGTCGGTACCTTTCAGGGCGCGGTTGAGGGTGAAGTGCTTCTCGACGATGCGAGCGCCCAGCACATAACCGACCAGGGCCATGGCGATGCCGCTGTCATGGGCGGAGAGGCCGATCACGTTATTGGGAAAGCGTTCGCGAAAAGTGGTGATGACACTCAGGTTCATCTCCTCAAAAATACAGGGATAGCCCGACGTGCATTGCAGGATGGCCAGCTGTTGGTTGATGGGCATGATGGTGTCGTAGGCGCGCTGCACGTCCTCCATGCTTGCGCCGCCGGTGCTGATGATCATCGGTTTCTGGAACGAAGCCACGTGTCTCAACAGCGGGATGTTGATCAGGTCGCCGGAGGCGATCTTAAAGGCGGGCATATCCAGGTCCATGAGAAAGTCGGCGCTGGTGAAGTCGAACGCGGTCGCGAAGAAGGTGATGCCGATCTCACGAGCGAACCGCTGCAATTCGACGTATTCTTCCCGCCCGAATTCGAGCGCCTCGCGGTGTTCGCCGTAGGTCT
The DNA here is from genome assembly GCA_034435395.1 of Anaerolineae bacterium. GTDB lineage: Bacteria > Chloroflexota > Anaerolineae > Aggregatilineales > Ch27 > DAOTXK01. Next base: position 12,617 of record DAOTXK010000170.1, read on the forward strand.
TGCCGTAGCTGTTGCGGTGCTCATACGGCTGGTCATACATGGCCCTGGTGAAGAGGCTCCGGTTGTCGCGTTTTTGCAGCTTGACGGCCTGGACGCCCGCCTCTTTGGCGGCGCGGAACAACTCCTTGGCCTGTTCCAGGCTGCCCTGGTGGTTGTGGCCGATCTCAGCGATGATATAACAGTCGCTGTCATCGTTGATGATGTCCGGGCCGATGGTTAACTGTCGTGGCATGAGTCGGTTTCTCCTGTGATGGCTCATGACTGAACGGAGTCGGGCACTAGGGATGGTCATGGCGTCCGCGGGCGATAGGGCCAGTGGTCCCTGTAGCCCTGGGGATCGCGCGGTGTTCAGGCATTGTCAGGAACCAGACAAGTCAGCAGGCACTGCCCCGTATCAAGATGCAACTTGTGAAAGAGGGGGTGAGCGACTGTGAATTCGTCGACCGCTTGCCTGGCCCCAGGGCAGGTCGTGAAGCCGTAGTCGTCGACCACGATAATACCACCAGCGAGCATCCTTCGCCCAAAGAACACCAGCGCATCAGGCGTCGCCCGGTAGATATCCACATCGATGTGGACAAAAGCGAATGTCCGCTCTGCCACATGGACGCAGGTGTCCTGGAATCGTCCCTCGTACAGCGTCACGTTGTCAAATGCGCTCAGGTAGGCGTTGACGGCCTCGTAGGAGGTCTCCTTGAACCCTCCTGGCCTGTGGTTGCGGTCCAGACCGGCGGTGATGTCTGCGGCGCTGTGCCCGGCAAAGGTATCAAACCCGTAGACGTGCGGTTTTGGCTCAAACGCCTGATTGGCCACAGCGGCCATGAAGTAGCTGCTGCCACCCCTGAAAACGCCCACCTCCGCCAGATTCGCTGAATCGGGCGAAAGCTTCCGCACGTTCAATAGCGCCTGATAGAGGATGTACAGCCGGTCGTAATAGAGTGAGGTTTTCCCCCCAAGGATGACCGCTTCTGCGATGTCGCGAAATCCATCGATTGTCCGGATGTCAACTTTTTTGGCGAAATTGCTGCCGTATACGACTGGGCAGTAGTGGTAGTCCGGCCTGTACCGGTGGACAACCAGACCGGTCAGGCGGGTGAACAGCCGCGACAGGTATCTTGCCAGTCGGTAGATAAGCAGTTTCCATGATCGCCGCTGGTTTGCCGAAGGTTCGTTCATGTCCGGTCAGCCTTTACAATGTAGCGTCAGGCGCAGGGTGAGCATCACGGCGAGTCTCCAGCAACGCCGCAGCCGACACGCCAGAGAGATCGCTCAGGACACGGACCAGGGTCGCCATCTCCCACGCCCGATCGCGGCTTTTTTTGCGCCACAGGCGGAGATGAAAACCGAATGGCTCTTGTTGCCAGACAAATTCTTCCCAGCCGTAGGCGGTCGTATCCGGGTATCCCCGATTGCCAAACCCTGACTCGGTGTAATAACCGGCGCGTTTCGGATAGTAGCAGAGATGATCGGGCAGCCAGTAGTCGGTCAGCTTCTTCAAATAGTGATACACGTTACGCTTGGGGCGGTAGACGGGGGTGAAGCACTCCACTTTGGTCCGCTCGTCCCCATAGTATCGCCGGTAAATGCGGTAGCCTGTATCGCGCGAGACCCCGATGATGTGTTGGCGGCGAGGAAGGTAGCCGATGTTGACCATACTCTGCGCCAGATGGATCGTGAGACGGGCCGCTTGAAACAGCCAGGGAGGCAGGCGTGATGCCCATGCGTGGGCGGAAGCGATGATCGCCTGCCGCCGCCCCTGCGGTATGTCCCAGTGGTCATAATCGGGCCTGAAATCAAGTGTGGCCCGGTCGATTTTGCTCAGGTCTATAAACAGGCAGTGGGCGCTGGGGAAATACCGGATTTTGGAGTGCCAGCGGGGATGCCAGGGGACTCCCAGGAAGGTGAGATCGTGCGCCTGCATATACGCGGTCACGTCGGCGGCCCAGTTCCGGCGAATGATGTAAAAATCGGGATCGAGAACCAGCACAAACCGCGTTTCAACCAGGCCGAGCAGTTTGTTCAGCGCCGTGGCGTGATGGGTATTGGCCGCGTCGATCCGGTTCGGCTCAAATTCGGTCCCGGCCACCACCTGAAAACGCGCCGCCTCCGGTTCCAGGCGGGATGGGGAGTCGGGTGGGCTGTTTTCCGCGACCAGCCATCGGACGTGCGCCTGAGGATTCAAGTGACTGGTTAAGCGCCAGTTCATTTCCAGATGGTCCCGGCTGTGGAATGACACGGTGCAGATCGTCAGTTCATCGCTGCTCAATGGACTGTGCTCCAACCGATCAACCGAACACGCGCCGCTTGAGCTGAAGCGGGATTCGCAGCCCTAAATTGAGGGCGCGCCGGAGGGGATAGTCAACCGTGTTTTGCCAGACGTGACGCAGACGGTGGCGGGCCAGCAGGTAACGGCCTGCCGAGCCATACCTGGGGTGGTGATCCACGGCGGCCAGCATCTTATCGACCAGCGCAGCGACTCGCTCCCCATAGGTGAGGGTTTCATCCAGGTCGACGAAATAGGTCGCGTTTTGTCTCAGGGCTGTGCTTACCCGCTCGTCGCCGATTTGCGTAAAGAGCCTGGCCACATCCGAGATGAAGCGCGCCCGGTCCCGGCAGACCAGCACTTCCGGAATCTCATACAATTCCTTGAAGTGCATCATCTGGGACACCTTGTCCGCGCTCCAGGAGTGTTTGCCATCGCCAAACGCCACGGCCAGGATGGGCAGGCCAAACAACATCGACTCCAGCAGGACGGTGGACATCGGGCAGATCACGGCGTCCACCGTCTGGTATACCTGGCGCAGGTAATCCATGCCATACAAAAAGTTGGCCGGGTCTGACGTATTCCCCCGTTTGGTGTTCTGGTAGGAGTCGATCATGGCGGGGTCCATGGTGATGTGCCGCCACTGGAGGTCGTAGAAGCTCTTTTCGTCCGCCCGGATCGTGCGCCAGGGGTGGGGGCGATAGATCAGGTGCATATCCGGCAGCGCGCCTGATTCGATGGCCTGCTCAAGTTCCAGCAGGACCTGCGTCTCGTCAAAGAGGCGGAAGGTGCCCGCGAACAGGATCAGCGGCTTCTCCAGGGGGACGCCCCATTGGCCGCGCTGGGCTGCCCGGTCAAACTCCCCGGTGACGCGGAAATGCTCGTAGTGCGGCGCGCCGACCACAAAGATGCGCTCCGGATCGGAGCCTTGAACCTGGACGGCGTGGGCTTTGCTCTGCTCCCCCCAGACGCCCATCATCGTCGGCTGAAAATGGAACAGCCCCTTGCTGGAGAGGTTATCCCAGCCGGCGACCAGCAGCAGCAGGGGGATGTCCAGCGCGTTGGCGACCTGCATCACGTCGTCGGTCATCTGATCCAGGCCAGGTGAGGGGAGCACAAAAAAGTCAGGGCGCTGGCGCAGGGTGAGGGCGAGGATATCCGGGTGCAGGCCCAGTTGTCGTTCGGTGGCGGCGCAATAGGCGTCGTAGATGCCTGGTTGGGCGAGCCGCTCCAACCGGGCCGCCGCTTCCGGTCGGTCGCGGAAGCTCTCCTCGTGCCGTATGGCAAAAGAGGAGCTCCGATCTCGGTAATGCAGGCAGGACAGCGTAAACAGGTGCTTCCACTTCGCATAACGACGCGGGTAAAACGGCACCCATTCCAGACGTTTCCCGGCGATGGCTTCGGCCAGGCCGATGCTGGCCCAGGCCTGTTCCACGTCTTCGGCCTCTCGCAGAGCGACGTAGATCAGGTCATGGCGGGTTTCCAGTTCCTCGAAGGCCCTGCTGGCGACAAACCGTTGAAAGATGAGGTTTGAGGAGATGAATACGAAGCCTGTCAAGGGATATTGTTCCTTACTCCACGCCTGGCGCAGTTTTCGTCAGCGTCGGCGGATGAGGAGACATTGCGCGGTCAAAAAATGGAAGCGGATAAAATTCGAGTGCGCTTCCACAAACTCGTCGACGGCCTGGGTGGCTCCTCGGCAGGTATTCTTCCCATAATCATCCACCACAATGATCCCGCCGACCAGCAGCCGCTCCGCGAAGAAGTCCAGGGCGTCTCGCGTCGCCTTATAGACATCCACGTCCAGGTGGACGAAACCGAATTGCTCGCTGGCCACGCGGTCACAGGTATCTTGAAAGCGCCCTTTATGGATGGTGACGTTCTCAAACTTCGCTAGATAGTCCCTGACTTCCTCGTAGGAGGTCTGGGCGAACTCCCCGGCCTGGTGAGCGCCGTCCAGAGCCTCGGTGATATCTGCGGCGGCATGTCCCTCGAACGTGTCGAAGCCGTGGATGGCGGGCTTTTGCCCGGCCACGCTGCCAGCCACCGCGGCGATGAAGTAGGTTGCTCCGCCCCGAAAAACACCAACTTCGGCCATGGCCGGTGGGGCTGGCGCGAGACGAAGCGCATTCAGCACGGCCTGATAGAGCGTGTACAACCGGTCGTAGTTCAGATAGGTTCGGCCAGCTTCCCGAACCTCCTGGGCCAGCGCGGCCAGCCGGCGAAGCTCCGGATGTTCGGCGGATTTCCAGTACTGAAGATGGTAGATATTGGGGTAATAGTCATAGTATGGCTTGTAGGGATATGTCGCCAGGCCAACGCCCCGCATGATCCGGGCGAACAGGGTGAACGCCCCCAGTTTGAGTCGGTAAGGGATTGGCCAGTGCGCCATTGCTCAGTCCTGGTTACATTCGCCCGAAGATGACTCCGCGTGCAATTTAAATGGCATCAGCCATTCAGGCTGGCCTGGAACGAAAACGTTCTTGACGACGCGCCTCACATGGCAACCGAACATAGTTCTCGCGGCTTTGCGTTCACATCAGGTGGCCTCGTGCAGACCATCACATGAGGTCCCTTTCTGCTTCCTGCTGGATGTCCGGTGTTTCTGGTGTCATTTCTCCCGCGAACTCAGTACGCCAGGGTAAGAGGGGACGTAGCACGCCGGCGAGCCGTTGCGCGTAATCTCCTCGTGCGGATGTCCCGTCGATGGGATCATAGACATGAAAGGCTATGGTATCGTATTCTTGCACGTAATGATGCTTGCCCCCCCGGGAAGACATAATGCTGATGCCGACGATGTATTCGCCCTCGGCCAGTAAGTTGGGTGGAATGGTTACGCGGGAATAGTATAATCCCGCGTTTTCGCGCACGGTTTCTTCCTGTTCCAATGTCGGAAAGGCAACGACGCCCTGGGTGAACAGGATGATCATGCAGCGGAATTTCAGGTTTGGCACCTCGACGTAATAGCCGACACGAACCTCCAGCGAGTCCTGTACGCTGGCCGTGACCACCGGTTTCCCATCTTTGAGCACACTCACCGACATAAGCTTCACGCCATCGCGTCCGGGGGCGCTCTCCATATCCCAAACGCGGTTCGTCTCGCCGGCGAGCATCCGTTGGGTGTACAGGCCCACGACTTCGTTGGTCGGCCCGTTCGCCACGACTCGGCCAGCCTCGAGGAGGATCGCCCGGGTGCAGAGGCGGGTGACGGCGGGCATGTTGTGGGAGACAAAGAGCACCGTCCGCCCGGACTGGCTCACATCCTGCATTTTGCCCAGGCACTTTCTTTGGAAGGCCAGGTCGCCCACCGCCAGGACTTCGTCCACCAGCAGAATCTCCGGCTCCAGATGGGCGGCCACCGCGAAGGCCAGGCGCACCGTCATGCCGCTGGAATAGTGTTTCACCGGCGTATCGATGAACCGTTCCACCTCGGCAAAGGCCACGATCTCGTCCAGTTTACGATCAATCTCGGCTTTTTTCATGCCCAGGATAGCGCCGTTCAGATAGACGTTCTCCCGCCCGGTGAGTTCCGGGTTAAAGCCGGTGCCCACTTCCAGCAGGGAGCCGACCCGCCCATGAATGATGGCGCTGCCCTCCGTGGGCACGGTGATCCGGGAGAGGATTTTGAGCAGCGTGCTCTTCCCGGCCCCGTTGCGGCCAATGATGCCGACGACTTCCCCTTGCCTGACTTCGAAGGACACATCCTTGAGCGCCCAGATGGTTTCCTCAGCGATGTTCGCCGTCTGGTTGCGGATGACCGATTGCAGCCGTCGGAACGGAGTCTTCGCGGCTTCGGTCAGCGTCTCCCGCAGCGATCGGCTCATCGCCCGCTGGATGGCCCCGATGCGGTATTGTTTGCTTAATCCCTGAGCCTGGATGACGATATGGTCTGGAGCTGGCATTAAGATTCTACCGTTTACACCACGTCCGCGAACGTCTTTTCCATGCGCCGGAAGTAAAGCGCGCCGCTGAACAGTAAGATCAGCGCCGTGATCGTGGATACCAGGATCAGGGCACCGGGGGCGGCTGGCGTGCTCAGCGCGGCCCATCGCAGCCCCAGCAGGTCAGCCGTGCCCAACTGCCCCAGGAACCCGGCCCGTTTGATGCCTAACAAGGCCCAGCGAAAGCCCTCGATCACCCCGGCCATGGGGTTGAGGCCGGAGAGCGTGCGCCAGGGTTCCGGCAGCAGACTGCTGGGATAGACGACGGGCGTCGCATAGAACCAGAGTTGGATCAGGAAAGGCAGCGCATAGCGCACGTCGCGGAACTGCACGTTTAAGGCGGAAAGCCACAGGCCCGTGCCCAGCGCCGTCAGCAGCGCCAGGAACACCAGCAGGGGCAGCCACAGCGCGTTGATGGTGGGCACGATGCCGAAGGTGAGCATCATGCCGAGCAGCACGACGAAAGCGACCGCAAAATCCACCAGTTCTGAGGTGGCGGAGGCGATGGGGATGACCAGGCGGGGAAAGTAGACCTTGGTGATCAGGTTGGCGCTGCCGACCAGGCTGCCGGAGGCTCTCGACAGCCCGCTGGCGAAAAACGTCCAGGGGACCAGGGCGGCGAAATTGAAGATCGGATAGGGGATGCCGTCTGAGGGCACTTTGACCAGCGTGCCGAAGATCACGCTGAAGACCACCATCGACGCGAAAGGCTGGATGAAAGCCCAGGCAATCCCCAATACCGTCTGCTTATAACGGACTTTGACATCACGCCAGATCAGGAAATACAGCAGTTCGCGGTATCTCCACACTTCACGGAGGTTGAGGGCCGTCCAGCCATGGATGGGTCTGATAGTGGTCGTTGCCGCCAGGTCGGACGGCCAGGCGGACTTCGAGCTCGTCATAAGCCGGAGCTTTCCCCAGTGTTTCAGCGGGCGGGCCGCGAATGATCGTCCCAGCCAGGCTGTTCGCCGGTTGCCTGACCTGACCATTGCGCTGAACATCGCACGCCATTCATGAGCCAGGCATGAGCCACACTTCCACACAACTGTCGTTTGGCGACGGGTTATTGTACCCTGAAAATGATGAGAAACAAGCCTGGCGCGCGACCCGCCCGATGACGCCCGGCGCTGGCCTGCCTGGTGTCGCGGGCAGGGATTACGTCATCGTTTCATCAAAAAAGGCCCGGATGCGGGATTCGGCGTCCGGGGCCCAGTATGTTTCCGGCGTGGACGTGGAGTAACCGCTCCGGTGATCGCGGATCAGGTCTGTCAGCTCTCCTGGCGTGGCGAAATGCGCGCCCAGGTCGGGCGGAATATCGGTGTTCTCCAGCACAAAGAGGCGTTTGTGCCCAAAGGCCAGCGCCTCAAACAGCGCTGTGGAGTTGTAGCCGACGATGATGGGGCTGCGGGCGATCAGCGCATACACATTGGCGAAGGTTTCCACCGTGACGTTGGGGAGTTGATGCAGGGACTGGTAACGGTCCTGGAATGTCACCTCGCGCGGATGGAGCTTGAAGACGATGGTGTGGTCGGGAAACGCGGCTGACAGGTGGTGGGCCAGGTCAACCATGCGCTGGGTGACGGTGCCCTGCGAGATGATCAGAATTTGCCGGGGATTGGGCGTGTGCCGTCCCAGGTCGTGGGCGATGCGGTTGAGATAGGCATTGCCAATGCTGACGCAGCGGGCTGGCGTGCGGACCCTCCCTGACCAGTAGTCGCCGAAGGTGAGCAGAACATCCGGCATATAGTCTCGGCAGATGGAGGTGCAGTCATGCGTATCCATCTCCGGCAGGTGGTAGGCGAATTCGTCCAGCAAGCCGTGCTGCACTTCAGCGATGGTTTTCCAGCCGGCCTCTCGCAGGGCCTTGGTGTACACCGCCCGGATGCCCATGTAGGACGCCCCATGCACCAAGGCCAGTCGGCGGCGCAGCTTCGGGGCGATATGGCGGGCCAGCAAGGGGCACATGGACCGATACATCTTGACGAAGGTCGTCATGCGCCGAACCCAGAAATCGTGCAGGTCCCGCGTGCCGAACAGGTCAGCGATGAAGGCCGCGAAGTCCGTGATCTCTCGCCGGGCCTGCCCTGGCAAACGCCGGGCCATGGCGCTGGTGTAGCTCAGCAGGAGCAGCGCATCCGCCGAATAGACGTGCTGTTGGGTCTTGCTGCGTCGATAGTGGCGCGGATAAACCGGCTGGCCTTCTTCCAGGATGAGCGGGTCGCCGGCCACCGCAAAATACGGCTCGTACAGCCGGTCGCAGACCACGCCCGTCTGCTCGTCGACGTAGAGCGTACTGGCCTGTTTGACCAATAACACGGGGAGCCTGTTCCGTGGCCGTGGTGCTGCCAGGAACGCCAACGTCCGCGCATAACCGGGCCAGGCTTTGGGCCGCAGGAAATCGCGCTTTTTGACGGCGTAGGACACGGTGTGATCGCGCTGCTGGCTGCTGATCGTGACCATCAGGTAGTTCCGCACCAGCGGCCACAGGTGCATCCCGCCGACTTCGGCCTGCCACAGTTCGGGGTGCTGCGCTTCCGTGACGAGAAGGGCGTGGTGGCGCATGAGGGCTTCCCTTAAGCGGCCAAGCGGCGCAGCAGGGCGATCACCCGCGATTGCTGCGCCTCGGACAGGCCGACGGAACAGGGCAGGGACAGCGCCTGGCGATAGAGGCGGTCGGCCACTTCAATGGCGCAGGCGTAGGCCATCCGGTGCGCGGGCAGGCTGTGGAGGGGATGCCACAGCGGGCGCGTTTGCACCTGCTCGGCCCGCAAGGCCCGCAACAGGGCGCGGCTATCCAGGCCATACTGCGATTCGTCCACCAGCATGGTGGTCAGCCAGTAGTTGCTGCGGGCCCAGGGGGCCTCCCGTAGCGGCTTGAGGCCGGGGATTTCGGCCAGGGCCGCATGGTAGGTTGCCGCGATCTGCCGCTTCCGGGCGACATAGGCGTCGACGTGTTCCAGTTGGGCGCAGCCCATCGCTGCCTGGAGGTTGGTCAGGCGGTAGTTGTAGCCGATCTCATGGTGGATGTATTCGAGCGCATCATCTTTGGCCTGGGTGGTGAGATACCTGGCCCGCCTGGCCCAGGTCTCATTGTCGGTGACGATCATGCCGCCGCCGCCAGTGGTCACGATTTTGTTGCCATTGAAGCTCAGGCAGGCCAGGTGTCCCAGGTGACCGGCCTTGCGCCCTTTGTACAGCGATCCCAGGCTCTCGGTGGCGTCCTCGATCACTGGCAGCTCGAACCGCGCCGCGATTTCCATCAGCGGGTCCATATCGACCGGGTGGCCGAGCACGTGGACCGGGACAATGGCCCTGACGCGGCGGCCAGTATGCCGGTTGCGCAGGGCCGCGCCGTCCCAGGCGCACTCCTGGTTCAGGAAGTCTGCAACCTGCTGCACGTCTAGCTGCCAGTAGTCCGGCTCGACATCGATGAAAACCGGCCATGCCTGGAGGTAACGGGCGGCGTTGGCGGGCGCGATGAACGTCAGCGCGGGCACGAGCACCTCGTCGCCAGCTTCGACCCCGGCGACCAGCAGGGCAATGTGCAGCGCCGCCGTGCCATTGACCACCGCGACGGCATGAGCCGCGCCGACGTATTCGGCGATGGCGCGCTCAAAGCGGTCGACGAAGGGCCCGGCGGACGATACCCAGTTGGTATCCAGGCACTCTTTGATGTAGCGCCATTCGTTGCCCCGAATCTCCGGCACGCTCAGGGGTATGAAGCCCTCGTCATCGAGGCGCGCGCCGGGCTCGAATGCCGAGCTAGACAGCATAGACACCGGGACGGTACCTTTCCATGTGCTCCCGCAGCCATTCGATGGTCCGCGTCAACCCCTCTTCCAGCGAGACGGATGGCTCCCAGCCCAGCAGCTGGCGGGCCAGCGTATTGTCCGCCAGCAGGCGATTGACTTCGCTTTGCTCCGGGCGCATCCGCTGCTGCTCAGTGGTGATGGTCATGTCGCGCCCTACCAGGCGGATGATCAGCGCCGCCAGGTCGCCGATGCTGATCTCCCGGCCCGACCCAAGGTTGATCGTCCGTCCGATGGCGTCCGGCGCTTCCGCTGCCTTGATGAACCCGTCCACCGTGTTGGCGACGTAAACAAGATCGCGGGTGGGGTGCAGGTTTCCCAACCTGACGGTTTCGCCGGTCAGGCATTGGGTGATGATGGCCGGGATCACGGCGCGGGCTGACTGGCGCGGGCCGAAGGTGTTGAAGGGCCGGACGGTGACCACCGGCGTGCCATAGGACCGGTGGAATGCCTCGGCCAGCTTATCGGCGCCGATCTTGGAGGCGGCATAAGGTGACTGGCCCTGCAACGGATGCTGTTCGTCGATGGGCACATATCGGGCTGTGCCGTAGACTTCGCTGGTGGAGGTGTGGATGATGCGGGCCGTGCCCAGCTCACGCGCCGCCTGGAGGACATTCAGGGTGCCCTGAATGTTGGTTTTGACGTAGGAGTCGGGTGCCTGGTAGGAGTACGGGATGGCGATCAGGGCCGCTAGGTGAAACACGACCTCGATGCCCTGCACCGCCGCGCGCACACTGTGATAGTCGGTGATGTCCCCGGCGATAACGTCGATGGCCTCCCGGTGCGGCGAGTGGTCCAGCCAGCCCCAGGTCCCCAGGGCGTTGTAATGGACCAGCGCCCGCGTCCGCGCCCCGGCTTGGACCAGCCGCTCGGTGAGGTGGCTGCCGATGAATCCCCCGGCTCCGGTGACCAGCACCGGTATGTCCTGCCAGTTCAACAGGCCCCTGCCTTTCTCAAAGCGACGGCGGCGCAGGGGGGCTTCACAGTGTCCCGTTATCGATGTCTTCCTGCGCGCGTCGGTAGTCGTCCGGCTGGCCGATGTCCAGCCAGTATTCGTGGATCAGGAAGCTGGCGACGGTATGGCCGGCCGCCAGCAACTGCTCGATCAGGTCGGTCATGTCCATCGGGCGGGCTTTGGGGATCAGGCGGTGGGCGACCGGCGACAGCAGGTAAATCCCGGCGTTGACGAAGAAGCCGTAGGACGGTTTTTCCAGCAGGCCGGTCACGATGCCGCCTTCGCAGGCCACCACGCCATAAGGGACGGTGAAGTCATACCGCCGCACGGCCACCGTCAGCGCCGCGTTGGTTTCCTGATGATAGTCAAGCATGGCGCGAAAGTCCACCCGCGTCAGGATATCGCCGTTGATGACCAGCAGCGGCCCGTCGCCCTGTTCGACCAGCCCGACGCCCCCGGCGGTCCCCAGCGGTTGGTCCTCGGTGACGTAGTTCATCTCAACGCCGAACTCGCTACCATCGCCGAAGTAGTCGGTGATTTTTCTCGCCAGGTAGTTGGTGGTCACGCTCACCCGCCGGATGCCCGAATGGCGTAACTGCTCGACAAGATGGGCCATCAGCGGGCGGTCGCCGACCGGCAGCATGGGTTTGGGCAGCGTCTCCGTCAGCGGGCGGAGGCGAGTCCCCTGACCTCCGGCCATGATCACCGCCTGGACGGGCAGCACCTGCCTGGGAATCAGCTCATCCAGCGTCACCAGCTCGACCACGCGCCCCTCATCGTCGACCGTCGGCACCTGGCGGATCAGGCGCTCCTGCATCAATTCCAGCAGAGTCGCGCGGTCGGTGCCGGCGGGGGCGGTCACCGGTTTGGGGTAGGGGGAAGCTGCCTTGCGCGCCAGCAACCGGCTGATCGGCGTGTCCAGTGTATCCCCGGCCAGCATGGCGCGGCGGATGTCGCCATCGCTGATCGTGCCCAGCAGATGGTATTGGGCATCCGTGATCAGCGCGATCCCGCGTTCGTTGCGGTCGATGCAGGTGATCGCGTCGCGGATGGTGCTGTCTGGCGGAATGCACAGGATGGCAAGGTCGGTGGTCATGAGACGGCTATCAACTGTTTCAGGCTGGCGTGGTCGCAACCGCGAGCGTCTGGGGCGATCTCATGAGACGACGTGCCGCAGCTGCCACGTATCGCCAACTTTTTCCCACAGATGGGGCGAGCGGGCCTGGTCGCACCATTCCATGAACTGCTCCGGGTCGATCTCCAGATAGTCCATGACCTCGCGGAAATAACGATCCGGGAATTCGCCGTCGAAGCGATGGACCAGCGCCACGCCCTCCTCGCGGGTCAGGTGTCGGTTGCGAATCTCCTGCGAAGCGTCATAGGAGGCGCGTCCCAGGCCGAATTTGATCCAGGTGGTGTAGTAGTGCAGGTCGTCGATCTTGTCGTCGATGCTGTTGTACTTGCTGTACGTGCCCTGGGTGCGGAAGGGGCGCGCCTGGAAGCCGGTATGCTCGACGGCGTAGTAGTAACTCTCCTGCGGCGTCCACTTGAGGTAGTACCCCAGGTAGTGGACCTCGATATTGGATTTCTCCAGCGCCCCGGCTTCAGCGGGCAGGTAGGCCATCAGGTCGTTGAGTTCCAGGCCGTACTTTTCCTGCAACTCAGGGATCGACACGCCCCCCAGGTATACTTCGGCGAGGTCTCTGGTCGCGTAGAAGGATTTGTCGCGCAGGGAAGTCGCGTTGTCGGCGATGGGGTTGCCATATTCCGCTTCGTTCTCGCCGTAGAAGATCAGCGGGATGTGATATTGCAGGGCGATTTTCGGGGCCAGGTTTTTCTGGCCCAGGATAAACGTCTGGAACGGGTGTAACAGGTTCTCAATCGCCAGGCGGGTGAGCAGCTTGTGCACCCGGCCATTGGGCTTGAAGGTGATGTTGTCAAACCCGCCGACCTCGATCCAGTTTTTGAAGTTCTGGTAGCCGTAGTCGGTGTACAGGGTGGGCGGCCAGGTGACGGTCAGCGGGTGCATGCCGTACCGGTACTTGAGCACATGAGCGGCGTACCCGCTGTCCTTGCCGCCGCTGCCGGGCACGATGCAGTCGTAGTAACCATCATGGCGGCGATGTTTGTCCAGCAGGGCCAGGAGCTGCCGCTCGCGGTCTTCCCAGTCGATGTGCGCTTTCCGTTCGGCGTACCGGCAGGCGTCACAAACGCCGTCCTCGTCGATGTGGAGGGTGGTTACCCGGCGGTCGGGACGGTGCTTAAACTCCGGATACGACGATGGCCGTTGGTTGGACATCACGCAACGCTGGCAGAAACGGACTTCCTGCGGCAAGCCGTAGTAGGCTTCCAACCCTTCAGACATGCTCGTTGACCTCTCGCTGCTGCCGGACGAGGGCGGCGATCTGCTGATAGACCCGCAATCCCTGGGGGCCGCTGCGCTCCGGGTGGTACTGAAAGGCGAAGATACGACCGTGGCGCAGGGCTGAGCAGAACGTTATCCCGCCATAGCGGGTCATCGCCAGGATCACGGCGGGGTTTTCGGGGCGCGTGTAAAAGGAGTGGACGAAGTACATAAATTCGCCATCGGACTGGCCCGCCAATGGCGTGCCCTCCCAGCTCACGCCCTCTGGCCGGAAGATTTGATTCCAGCAGACCTGGGGCACTTTGAGCGGACGTCTGGTCACCCGATCCCCGCCGCCCAAGGCATCCACCGGGTTCTCAAAACGCACCACGTCGCCGCGGATGATATTCAGCCCCTGATGGTGGCCGAACTCGTAACTTTCCGTCATCAGCAACTGCTGGCCCAGGCAAATGCCGACCAGGAATCCGCCGGAGGCGGCGATATCCTGGAGCGGACCGACCAGATCGCGCTGGCGAAGGTTCCGCATCGCGTCGCCGTAGGCCCCCACACCGGGCAGGAACACCACGTCGGCGGCTATGATCTCGCCCCGGTCTGCTGTGATGTGGCCTTCCATCCCGGCATGAGCGCAGGCGTGTTTGACGCTGAACAGGTTGCCCAGCCCGTAGTCCACAATGGCAGCTCGGATGGATGCGGAGTCGGTCATGTGGAACTTGCTTTCACCCGCGTTCGGCGACCATCTGATAGCGGCAGGCGATGCCGCGCGCCCACAGATAACCTTTGACATCCGGTATCGTGGCGTCCCTGATCTTGGAGAAGCCGAGGCTGCCGCGCCGCCCCCGCAAAAATTCGACATTCCCCTCTTCGCCGAAGTGAGCGTCCTCATAAGCCTGGTGCTGGATGAAGTTGTAGTGCAGCACCGAAGCCAGACACACGGCGTCGGCCAGGCCATCCACGATCCCATCATAGACATCTTCCACCGAACCTGCGCCGCCGCAGGCGATCACGGGGATAGACACCGACTCGGCAATGCGGCGCGTCAGTTCCAGATCGTAACCCTGGCCAGTGCCTTCCTGATTGATCGAGGTGACCAGCAGTTCCCCCGCGCCCAGTTCTTCCGCCTGTTTCGCCCAGGCGAAGGCGTCGACGCCGGTGCGCTGCCGCCCGTAGTCGACGTAGGCTTCGTACCGGCCATCGGGATGGCGGATGGCTTCGATAGCCACCACAATGGTCGAAGAGCCGAAGGCGCGCGACGCCTCCCGAATCAGTTCGGGCCGCTGGATAGCCGCCGTGTTGATCGCCACCTTGTCCGCCCCGGCGCGCAGCACAGCCCGGATGTCATCCACGCTGCGCAGCCCGCCGCCGACGCACAGCGGGATAAAAATTTCCCGCGCCGTGCGCGTGACGATGTCCACCAGGCTGTTGCGCTGGTACAGGCTGGCGACGGCGTCCTGGTAGATCAGCTCATCCGCCCCGGTTTCATAATAAAAGCGGGCGAAGTGTTCCGGCTTGCCAAGCACGCGCAGCCCTTCCAGGTGGATGCCTTTGACCAGGTTCGGGCCTTTGATATCCAGGCGGGGGATGATGCGGACGTTCACGCCGATGGCCTTTCTATCGTGCGCAAAACCCGTGCCGGAACTCCGGCGACCACCGTCCAGGGTGGCACATCGTGGATCACGACTGCCCCAGCCCCAACGATGGCCCCTTCGCCAATTGTGACGCACTGCCGGACGGTGGCTCCAGCGCCGATGTGGGCAGCCCGACCGATTTGTACCGTACTGGCCAGCCGCGCGCCAGTGGCAATGTGCACATGATCGCCCACCACACAGTCATGCTCTACGATAGCGCCGCTGTTGATCAGGCAGTTTACGTCGAGCCGCGCCCCGGCGTTGACGATCGCCCCCGGCAGCAACTGGCCGCCCGCGCCGATGGTCGCCAAAGGTGAGACGATCGCCGTAGGATGGACGACGGTCAGGGGGGTCAGGCCGTGGGCGCAGGCCAGCTCGAACAGGCGCTGGCGGGGGCCGTTATCGCCGGCGCCGCCCACGCCGACGGCGAAGTGGGTCACCCCCTCCCTGGACAGCGCCGGCAGACGGTCGTCGCCCCCCAGGATGGGCAGGCCGAAGACATCGCCGCTTCGCCCTTCGCGCTCCAGAATGCCGTGGATGATGGCGCATCCAGAGAGCTGAATGCAGTCGATCAACACGCGGGCATGGCCGCCGCCACCGATGATCACACAACGAGGCTTACTCTCGAGGCTGATGCGAACCTCCTGTGCCAGGCACAAACTCAAGGTCATAGAAACGCTTGCGGGTAAGCTTAGCGTCTAGCGGGACCGTTTTCAACCGTTCGACGATGATGGCGGCTGCCGGGCGGTGGCCCCGGTATGGGTTGACCAGATCGCGCAGGCTCTCGCGGAAGGCCGGGTCGGTGGCCCGGCGGATACCGGCCAGGATTTCCGCCCGCGAGTAGCCGGTATCGATCACGTTCGCGCCCCGTGTCCGGCCTTGCTGGCGCGTCCCGATGTTGACGACGGGCAGCCGGAACGATGCCGCCTCGATGATGCCGCTGGATGAGTTGCCGACCATGGCCGCTGCCGCCGCCATCATGCTGAAATAGCCCACCGTGCCCAGGTTCTCCACCAGTCTGGCCTCAGGATGGGCCTGTACATAACCCGCAATGGCCGCCTGGATGATGTGGCTGCCGGGGTCGGCATTGGGGGCAGTGAATACCACCGGCAGGCCCGCATCCTCCAGCGCCGCCATCAACTCGCCGACCTGCGTCTCGGTCTGCTCGTATTCCAGCGTCACCGGATGGTAGGTTACCAGGAGCGGTGGCCTCGCCAGCCCCAGATCGTAGCGTCGGTTGAGGTCCGCCAGCGGCAGCAACTCGATGGTGTCGAGGTGATCCAGCCCTGGCGCGCCGCTGACAGTCACCCGCCAGGGTTCCTCGCCAAGCTGGATCACGCGCCGGGCATAGTCGGCGGTGGCCACAAAGTGCAGATGGCTGAGCTTGGTGATGGCGTGACGCAGGGCATCGTCCATCGCCCCCTGGCTTAGCTCGCCGCCGTGCAGGTGGGCCACCGGGATAGTGAAAGGCAGGGCGCTCAACGCCGCGGCCATGGTCTCAAAGCGGTCGCCCAGCACCAGCAGGATATCCGGCCTGAGGCGCTCGTAGACCTGCGCGAAGCCCAGCAGCCCCACCCCGATGGACTTGGTGACGCCCGCCGGGGTATCGGAGGCCAGCAGCATTTCTACCCGGGCAGCGATGGAGAAGTCACGCTCAACCTCCCGGACGGTCAGGCCGTGCCCTGGTGACAGATGCGCCCCCGTCACAATCAGGCACAGTTCGAGCGCCGGGTCGGCTGCGATGGCCCGCAGAACGGGCTGGAAGATGCCGTAATCCGACCGCCCCACCGTCACCACGCCGATTCGTCTCACGCCAGCATCTCCAGGCTGAGCAGCGTCCCCGCCGGGATGTCCATCCGGGCCGTTCGCCCGATCAGGTAGGGACGCATGCCCGGCGGCAGGCCGGTCCCAGGGCGTTTGAGGGCGATGTGGGCGGCGGTGAGCACGGTCCCGGTGGGGATGTCCTGGGCGGCCACCAGACTCCGGCGGGCGACGCGGGCCGTCTCTGCTTCACCGGGCGCTGGCTCTTTGCGGCCATGGCCGAGCGCCGCTTCCACCGTCCGGATGCCGCGCACCATCGCCTCCAACTCATCTGGCAGCAACGAGGCGCGGTGATCGGGGCCGGGCAGGGACCGGTCCAGCGTGAAGTGTTTTTCGATGACGCACGCGCCCAGGGCCACCGCCGCCAGAGGCACCTCAATGCCGGGCGTATGATCGGAATAACCGACCGGGGCCCCGAAGGCAGCCCGCATGGTCTGCATGGCCCGCAGGTTGGCCTCGGCGGGATCGGCGGGATAGCGGCTGACGCAATGCAGCAGGATCAGATCATCGTTTCCGGCGTCCCGGATGGCCCGGACCGCCCCTTCCACCTCACCCAGGCAGGCCATGCCGGTCGAAAGGATGAGCGGCTTCCCTTTGCCGGCCAGGTAGGTCAGGAAAGGGATATTCGTCACGTCGCCGGAGCTGATCTTAAACAGCGGCACGCCGAGCTGATCCAGCAGATCGGCGCTCGCCTCGTCAAAGGGGGTGGAGAGAAACAGGATGCCCTGTTCGACGCAGCGGTCCCTGAGCGTCCGGAGCATATCCGCGGTCAGTTCCAGCCGTTTGAGCATGGCGAACTGCGATTCGCCCGCGTCGGTGGCCTGGCGTTGATAGGCCGCTTTAGGGGCATCCGGCGTCACCAGTTGCCCGGCCTGGAATGTCTGGAACTTGACGGCGTCCGCGCCGGCAGCCTGGGCGGCGTCCACCAGCCGGCAGGCCAGTTCCAGGTCGCCATTGTGGTTGACGCCTGCTTCAGCGATGATGAAACACGGCTGACCGGAGCCGATGGTCCATGAGCCGACGTTAACGGTCGTCTTGGGCATGGGTTCTGTCCCGCAGAATCAGATCGGCCAGGTAAAAATCCCAGGGCGAGTCGATGTCCAGCGAACGCTCCGGCGGCATGATGTACGGGATCGTCCCTGGTGGCAGGAAAGTGCGGTCCCGCACCAGCGATTCGGGCCGATTGAGGTAGATCGCGCCATTGAGGGCGTAGACTGGCGGCAGGTCCTGCCGCCGCAGATAGGCCAGGTCTGCCGTGACGAAGTCGGCCAGCCGGCCGTCTGCCGTGATGCGTTTGGCCAGGTAAGGATGGCACCGCGCCTCGCTCACGCTGACGACCGCCGGCGCCTCGTGCTGGCGGGCCAGGGCCACGGCAGCGCTGATGTCCTCGGCGGAGCGGAAGGGGGAGGTCGGTTGCAGCAGCATCACGTATTCAGGATGAATATCTAAATTTTCCGCCAGCCACTGGATCGCATGCATGACGACGGAGACATGATCGGAATCGTCCTGGGCCAGGGCCGCCGGACGCAGGAAGGGCACTTCCGCCCCCCAGTCGCGGCTGATCTGCGCGATCTCGTGGTCGTCGGTGGAGACGATCACCCGATCCAGCGCCGGGGAGTGTAGCGCCGCCTCGATGGTCCAGGCAATCAGCGGCTTGCCGCCAAGCGGCTGCACATTCTTCCGCGGGATGGACTTGGAGCCGCCGCGCGCCGTGATCAAACCGACGATCATCGGTGTCGCTCCCGAAAACCATCGTTCGGTCGAATGTCCACCAGCGTTGCCGTGTTCATGTCCTAAGTTTAACTCATAGCCCCCAGTTGCAAAGCCCCGCAAAACCATGGCCGTGACAGCTTATTCCCCGAAAGCAATTGAACAGGGCGGGTTTTGCACCTATCATCGTAGGGAACCGTTCACAATGGACTCGCGGCTCTCACCGAGCCTGCCCACAGATAAGGTGTATGCCCATGTTTCGTTTTGGTGTGGACTACTATCCCGAACACTGGCCGGAAACCCGCTGGGCCGAAGATGCCCGCCTGATGCAGGAAGCGGGGATCAATGTGGTCCGGCTGGCCGAATTCGCCTGGGGCAAACTGGAGCCTCGCGAAGGGCAGTTCGCGTTTGACTGGCTGGACCGGGTCGTGGCGCTGTTGGGCGCGCATGGGATCAAAAGCGTCCTGGGCACGCCCACGGCCTCTCCCCCGCCCTGGGTGATGACTGACCCGGAGCTGTTCCTGGTTAACGAGGATGGCGTGCGCGTCACCTACGGCAGCCGCCGCGAATACTGCCCCACCCACGAGACCTACCGGCGGCACTCGTTACGGATCACTCAGGCGATGGCCAGCCATTACCGGGATAACCCGGATGTCATCGGCTGGCAGATCGATAACGAATTCGGGGGCCGCTGTTACTGCCTGGAATGCCAGCGGGCGTTCCAGAGCTGGTTGCGGCGGAAGTATCAGACGCTGGACGAACTCAATGCGCGCTGGGGCACGATTTTTTGGAGCCACGTGTACACGGACTGGGCGCAAATCCCGCTGCCCTGGTCCCAGGCGCGCACGGCCAATCCCGGCCTGGCGCTTGATTACCGGCGTTTCATGTCCGACACCTACCGGGCCTTCCAGCAGTTACAGATCGATGCCATCCGCCAGCGCTGCCCTGGTCACTTCATCACCCACAATCTGATGGGCTTCAATTATCCCAACCTTAACTACTTCGAGATGGCAGAGCCGCTCGATTTTGTCGCCTGGGACAACTATCCGCGGGGGTTTTGGGAAATCAAGCCGGGGGTGGATGTGTCCGGGCTGGCCCTGGGGCACGATGCCATGCGCAGCCTGAAGCACCAAAACTTCTGGGTGATGGAGGCCCAGAGCGGCCCCGCTGGATGGGAGATCGTGGGGCTGATGCCCCGCCCCGGGGAGATCCGGCTGTGGGCCTACCAGGGTATCGCGCACGGCGCAGACGGCATCGTGTTCTTCCGCTGGCGGACCTGCCGCTTTGGCACCGAGCAATACTGGCACGGCGTGCTGGATCATGATGGGCGGCCTCGCCGCCGTTATGCGGAGGTCCAGCGGATGGGGCAGGAGATCAAACGGATTGGCGAGCAGATCGCTGGCGCGGCGGTCCGGGCCGATGTCGCCATGTTGCTGTCCTACGACACCCGCTTCGCCTTCCAGGCGCAGCCCAACAACCCACGGTTGGACTATCCCGCTCACTTCGCCACGTATTATGCCGCTCTGCACCGGAAGAACGTGAGCGTGGAGATCGTCTCCCCTGCCGATGACTTCTCTGGCTACAAACTACTGATCGCCCCGGCGCTGTATGTGGTCGACCAGGCGCTGGCGGACAGGTTGCGCGCCTTTGCCGAAGACGGCGGCACGGTGATCTTCACGGCGCGGTCGGGCGTGAAAGACGCGGCCAATGCGGTGGTCGATCAGCCGCTGCCCGGTCTGCTGGCCGATCTCTGTGGCGTGGAAGTCACCGAATATGATTCGCTGGGGGCGGAGATGGTGAACCCGCTGCGCTTTGAGCATCCTCAGGTCAGGGCGGGCGGCGGCGCGGCCGGCATCTGGTGTGATGTGCTGGAGCCCACCACTGCCGAAGTGGTGGCTTCCTACACCGAGGACTACTACGCCGGGAGGCCGGCCATCACCGTGAACCGCTTTGGGCGGGGCAGGGCGATCTACGTGGGCACCATCGGCGACGACGACCTGGCGCAGACCGTGATCGGGTGGGCGTCAGGGCTGGCGGGTGTTCAGCCGGTGCTGGAGACACCCGCCCAGGTTGAGGCGACCGCCCGCTGGCAGGGCGACCATCGGTTGCTGTTCGTGCTGAATCATGGCGACGAGCAGCAGCAGGTGTCCCTCGACGGCGACTACGTGGACTTGATCAGCGGCGAGGCCAGGTCCGGTCGAGTTACCCTGCCGCCCAAGGAAGTGCTGATCTTGAGCGAACGCTAAAGCGGGCAGCCGTCTCCCGCCGCGACAGACAGGACCATGGCCCTCCTCAGCGGGCGCGCTGTCTCAGTGGCCGGCCCATTCGTGCAAAAAAACGTGGCCGAAGGTGATTCCGTTGATTGTCTCCTTGGTTGAACTGTAGGTGTTGGCGTCGTCCAGGTAGAAGGGATCGTGGCTGCCAGTCCGGAAGAGCCGCGCGGCCAGCTCCAGATAGTCGATGTTTCCGCTGAGGTGGTAGGCGTAAGCCATGGCGTCGGCGCCCAGCAGCAGCCAGTTGTTGATGGACGGGACGTTGTTGCCGACAGCCCATTCGTCGTGGGGGTCGCCCTGCCGGCCATCAAACCACCACTCATAGGGGTAAGCAGCGCCGGGGCCGAGATCGAGCGGTTCGAGGTCGATGACGGCGTATGTCCGTAGCCAGTCGGCGTAGGCCAGATAGGCTGCTCCGGCGTCATAGGTGTCCGGCAAGCCGAACTCGCCGCGCATCTCCAGGTAGCTGGCCAGGGCGCGCAGGTACATATTCAGCGTCCAGGGACGTATCGCCTCGTCCTCGCCGGTGGGGCCGTTGATATAGGGCTGGTCGGCGGGCCGCGCCCAGTTCACCACCGCGTCGGCCACGGCCAGATAACGCGGGTCGCCAGTGGCGCGGTATGCCGCCACCGCCATCGACAGGTTGTTGGCCGCTGGGCGGCTGCCCGTGCCGTAGAGGCCGGCGGCGTCTAGGGCGTAACCCTGGCCGTTACATTCGCCGGACGGGAAGAAGTCACACAAGGCCCAGTCGTTATGCAGCCGATACTCAATGCAGTCCGCCAGTTCCAGCGCCGACTGGTAGGCTTTGTCATACCCGGTGAAGTAATAAGTCAGCAGCATTCCCGGCAGGCCAAAGGCGACATCGGGGTGAGTGCCGCCTTCGTTGCGGTGTGGATTGGTGAAGCCTGGTTCGTCATGGTAGCTGTGGCCGAAAGCGACGCCGTCTGACCAGTGGCGCGGCTCATGGCGCGTGTGCAGGATGTCGATGTCGGCGGCGTGGCGGTCGGCGGCCTCGGCCAGCTCGAACCAGCGCCGGTCACCGCTGCGCGCCCATTGCAGCCACAGGCCATAGTCGTAGTCGTACTTGATATTGAGCGGCGCTACCCCAAACCCTTCATAGTCGATCGGCCAGTCGCCGTAGTCAAAGATGCCGTAGAAGTCGGTCCGCGCAATGGCCGCCAGCAGGTTGGGATGCCAGTTCATGTAGCCTGCGTCATAGGCAGGGGAAGTATCAAGCTGGTAGCGAACGTAGTCATCATATTCCGGCCAGTCGGCGTTGTCAGGCGGGGCCAAGAATCCCAACCCGCCACTGCTGACGTACCATTCCGGCGGGGCCTGGGCAAACAGCGGCGACCAGAAAACAGGCAGGCTTCCCGATGGGGACAGCCATATCTCGTGGGTTTTGTGTTCGCCCGCGCGCAGATTAAACCGGTAGTCGTCCGGCCCGAACTCGTCGGGGAACAGGCCGATTTGTAGTGTGCCGTCGGGCGAGACGCGCAGGGTTTTGGGGAAGTTCTGCCAGAAGTCGCGGACGCCTGCGCTCCACGTGCCGCTGGTCCCGCTGACGGTCAACCAGCCCGCCGCGTGGTCCCCGCTATCGATGAGCGTCCCGCCCAGCGTGGTCCGGTAGCCCCGGAAGGTCACATATGCCTGCATGCGCGGGCGGGCATCCAGGGCGTGGCCGTCCCAGTCCTGTAACGTCAGGTAACAGTCCCAGTAATCTGTGCCGCTGGAGTCCTGGTGAACCAGCAGGTGATCGGTCAGCTCACCGCTGACGGCCCTTCCTTCGCCACCGGCCTGATAGACAAGGTTTCCGCCCAGGGAGGTGGGGAGCGCCAGCGACAGATCGGCCAGATTGATGCTGCCTTCTGAGCCGATGGGGTGGCAGTCGATCTGCTCGTCCTGCCGCAGGGGGCACGGCGTGTTGTTCTCGACGGTGTGGAAGAGTCTTACCGTAGGCAACCCGGCATAAAACCAGTAGCGGCTGGTGTGATCGAGCAGCGGCTCGCCGCTGGCATTGCGGTAGGCCCCCCGGACGGTGACGGCGGCGCGCATGGGGCCGCGCAAGGTCACGCTGACGGTGGCGGGGCCGGTTGTGGTGTACGTCGTGCCGTCGGCGGCCCTCGCTGTGCCGGTCAATGGGGCGGCCAGATGGGGCGCGGCCAGGAGGCCGTCGTCCTTGCGGATGCGGAATACCGCTGCGCCGGTGTTAATGGTGACGGCATCCGGGCCATCCGTGACTTCCAGCGGCGGGTAGGCGGGAGGCTCGCCGCCGCTGGCGACGAGATGGTATACGGTTTCACTGTCCGCATCTACCTCGGCCTGAAAGTCCAGCAACAGCCAGCGCACCGGTCGGTCGACGTCATCCGGAGCGCCGCCCCAGCGGGCCAGCGGGGTGAACTGGACAGCGACTGGCTGACCATCGGCGTCGGCCAGCCGCAGCGCCCTCAGGTCGACCAGGTTGGCGGCGCGGGGAATCGGCAGGCCAGCGGTAACCGGTTCGCCATGGCGGGCGACGGTCTGGGGATTGTGAACAGTTAGCGTCACGTCCAGGACCGGGTCCTGGGCGTGGATAGAGGGGGGCATCGGAACCAGGCAGCAATAGAGCAGCAGGAAGCCAAGTGTCAGGCCAGCTTTGAAACGGCGCACATCTGCGGTCATGTTGTCTCCTCCGTCAGTCGTCTGTCAGGCACTGTCACCGGGCGGGGTTGGCGTTCGGCCAGGCGGGCAGGAGGGCGGCTGGTTCATCGTGAACAGGCGACCGATGCGGTGTGGGGGCTGGCTTTGACGTGCCCGGACGGCTCTTACTATACAGGCGCGCCCCCGGTGGGGCAATTGGGGGGTGGCAGGCTGGCGCGCGGCGCCGGGGTGTTGAACAGGGAAAGGAAAGGGGGGCACACCGCGCAGAATCAAACGCGACCAGGCAGCCAGCGCCTGATCGCAGTGGCCACGAGAGCGGGTAAGGGGATTCGAACCCCTGACATTCAGCTTGGGAAGCTGACGTTCTACCGCTGAACTATACCCGCCAACCGGGCTTTACGTCTGTCATTATAGGGTGGGCGCGGACTGATGTCAAGGCGCTCAGGGATGTCGCAGTTGTCATGCTGGCCGCCCCGCTGGCTGATTCACCGGTTGCGCCTGCCGCGCCCGGACCAGGCAGGCCGCCCGCTTTCGTCGTGGAGCATGACCCTCCGATCCGTGCGCAGATTCTCAATCGCGCTCACCTGAAACGCGTTGTTGTCATAGAAACCGGTCAGGATCACCGGATCGTGGGTCTGGACCGCGAACCCCTGTTCCTGGGCGAATGACCAGGCGTGTCCTTCCACAACCGCCGCGCCCGCCAGCGTTTCCACGGTCAGCGCATCCTCGTTCGCGCTGACGACCAATCCCTGGAGCGTGACCCAGCCTCCGATGGCCGCCCCGGTTTCCCGGTTGCTCGCGGATGGCCCCTGGCCGCTCCGGTTTTGAGCGGGGTCGCGGCCCTGATTCCCCTGGCCCCACCCTGACCGCTCTATCTCACCAGCGGCTTCAGGGTGACTGTCGCGCTGGTTCTGATTTGGTGTCTGGGCGGTCTTGCTGGCCGTGCGGTTGATAGCCCCCACCGCCAGGACGGCGATCAGGCCGAGCAAAAGCATACCCGGAATAACTTTCTTGAACATGGTGATCTGTCCTCCTGTCACTGTGACATGACGTGTGTTGACGGCAAAGCTGGCCGGTGGTTCAGCGGCCCTGGCGCGCCACCTTCGCCTGGTTCGGCAGAAGGTCGCGGGCCAGCGACGCGAAAAATTGTCGGGTCACGTTCTTAACCCAGCGCCAGTGGATGGCGAAATGAATGACGGCAGCGATGATGAGGACCGCTCCCGACCAGGTATGGATGAGGTCCCAGGTGGCCCGGCTGAAGGCGAAACCCGCATCCCAGCCGGGATTGGTCCCGCCCTGATAGCCGCCTGACGGCCCCAGAAGAAAGTAGAGGCCCGACACGGCGGTCGCCAGAAAGCTGGCCGCGATGATCGCGTCGACGATCAGGTTAACCTTCGCCCCGCCGGACATGGGCGAGGAGCCGGAACGCAAGGCCTGAACGACGCGCCTGGCCATCATCGTCACCCAATGCCAGTGGATGGCCAGGTGAACGGCGACGGCGGCGATCATCATGATGCCGCCCCAGGTATGCAGGTCATCCCAGGTGCCCCGGTCAAACAAGATGACGATTCCATATGCCGGGTTGCGTCCACCCTGGTAACCGCCAGAGGGCAGGAAGAGAAAGTAGATGCCGGACAGAAACGCCACCCCTGCTCCGACGAATACGGCGGCGTCGATGATCCAGTTGATACGAGTTCGCAGGGACATTTTTTTACCGTTGGGCATGGTGCGCCATCTCCTCTCATGGGCGTTCTGCTCCCATGATAGCGGGCGATTATGAAGAAATGATGGGCAAAATCGGTTGATTCTGTGAAAACCTGAGCCTGCGGCGGGGTCTGCTACCGATTCGATGGCCGACTGACCGCCCAGGACTCTCCATCCCCAGGGAGTCTTCCTCGTTCGATTCCTGCCAAACATGATATGCACGGCATCCCCGCTGCGTGCTATAATTTCTCGACGTTTTGGAGAAGGCGGTTATAACGGTTAATGATGCGACAACGCTATACCATCATCATCGGTATTGGCATCAGCACGCTGATGCTGGTCCTGGTCCTGGCGAGCGTGGACCTGGAGCGGTTGCGGGACGCCTTTGCCGCTGCGCAGTACGGGTATGTGTTTCCGGCGTTTGGCCTGCTGGTGATCGGGCATGTCACGCGGGCGGTGCGCTGGCGCGCCCTGCTGAGGGGGCGTCTATCGCTTCGGCATGCCTTCAACATCCTGAATGTCAGCTATCTGTTCAACGGCGCGCTGCCGTTTCGACTGGGCGAGGTGGCGCGCATTTTTCTGGCGACGCAGGCCGGGCCGCCCGTCCCGGCGTTCACCACGCTGAGCACGATCCTGGTCGAGCGTCTGCTGGACCTGCTCAGTGTGTTGGGGATGCTGGGCCTGGTGCTGGCGATGTTGCCGGTCCCGGCTTTTATCACGACGGCTGGCCTGGCATTAGGCGGTGGTTCGCTGGCGGGGATCGGGCTGCTGGTGGCCCTGGCACACCGCCCGGAATGGGCCTTCCATCTGGTGGGGCGGGCCGAACGACTGCTGCCGGTTCTGGCCCGCTGGTCGCTACGACCAACGGTGGCGCGCTTTCTGGAGGGGTTGCAGCCGCTGACCTCGTGGCGAGGGGTATGGTCGGTCCTGTTTTGGTCGGCGGTCTC
Source organism: Anaerolineae bacterium (assembly GCA_034435395.1). Lineage (GTDB taxonomy): Bacteria > Chloroflexota > Anaerolineae > Aggregatilineales > Ch27 > DAOTXK01. The sequence continues at coordinate 38,667 of DAOTXK010000170.1, forward strand.
GTGGGGGTTCTCGGTGGTCGCCGGATACATTCTTTTGTATGCTTTCTTCCCGCAACCCACCTGGGCAGCCGTCATGCTGTTTATTGTCATGGCCTCGCTGGCGGTGGCTGTGCCCTACGTCCCCGGTGCGGTGGGCGCGTATGAGGCTGGCGTGGTCATGGCTCTGACGCTGACCGGCTTCGACCAGCCGGAGGGGGCGGCGGTGGCCTTTGCCGTCGTGCTGCACGCGACGAACCTGGCCGTTTACACGGCGCTGGGCATCTGGGGGTTGTTGCAGGAGGGGATGACGTTGGGGCAGGTGGCGCGCGGCGCGCGGGGACTGAATCCGGCGACGACGCCGGGCGCGTCGGAGTAGAGGCCCCACGGTGTTCTTGGCGCACAGAAGGGCGTTTGTCTGACATGGAGCGTGGCGAAAAACCCGACCGCCTGAAGATTCTGATTACCTTGCAGTACTATGTGCCCCATCGCACGGGGTATACGCTGTATATTCAGTGGGTGGCCGAAGAACTGGCCCGGCGCGGTCATGAGGTGACGGTCCTCACGGCTCGTTACCGGATGGATTTGCCGCGTGACGAGCAGGTGATCAACGGCGTGCGCGTGATCCGCCTGTGGGCGCCGATCCGGGTCAGCCGGGGGATGATCATGCCGGCTTACCCCTGGGCGGTGGCGGCGCTGATCGCCGAGCACGACGTGGTGTGGGCCAGCACGCCCACGGCGGAGACGGCGCTGATCGCCTTTCTGGCGGAGCGGCTGGGTAAGCCGGTGGTGGCGACGCATCACGGCGACCTGATTCTGCCGAAAGGACTGATGAATGCGGCCATTACCTGGCTGACCTACCGTTTTTATACCTACCTGGCGAAGCGGGCGACCGCCCTCATCGCCTACAGTGACGACTACGCCGATCATTCGTATTACCTGATGCCCTTCCGCGATAAAGTTTCCGTGATCTACCCGCCGGTCTTCATCCCGGAGCCGCAACCGGAGCGCGTGGCCCACCTGCGCGCTCGCTGGTCCCCGGCGGGCGGGCCGGTGATCGGCTATTCCGGGCGGTTCGTTGAGGAAAAGCGACCCGACCTGCTGATCCGGTCGCTGGATGTGATCAACCAACAGCACCCGCAGGCGCGGATCGTTTTCGCGGGTGAGTACGACATCAAGTATGAATCCACCTGGGAGCGCCATCAAGACCTGGTGCAGCAGTACCGCGACCAGTTGATCTTTCTGGGCCTGCTGACCAATGTGCAGGATATGGCGAATTTCTATGCCGCCTGCGACGTGCTGGTGTTACCCAGTGGGACGGAGTGCTTCGGGCTGGTGCAGGTGGAAGCCATGCTGTGCGGCACGCCAGTGGTGATGACCGATATTCCCGGTGGGCGCGTGCCCGTGAAGCTGACGGGTATGGGCCGGCTGGTGCCGCCGGGAGACCATGAAGCGATTGGCCGCGCCGTGCTGGAAATCTTGCAGAACCCGGAGTCCTTCCGCCGTCCGCGCGCGGCGATCGAGCGCCACTTCAGTTTTGAGGAAACCGTCGACCGCTACGAGCAGCACTTCTGCGCGGCTGTCGCTGGAGCAAGGGCGTGATGGTTGATGAGGCCACGCTGGCCCTGATGACGCGCAACGAGGCCGACATGGCCTTCAAGAAGCGGGTGCGCACGATCTTCGAGTGGCTCGATCCCCAGGACGACGACGTGATCCTGGACTGCGCGTGCGGGCGTGGTTTTTACCTGAACATGTTCCGGTATGTGAGCCGGGCGCGGCTGGTCGGGCTGGAGCTGGACTGGCCCATCGTTCGCCAGGCGGCGCGCCACGTGGGCCATATGGACGGCGTGGGCCTGACGCAGGCCGACATCTATTACCTGCCTTTCCCGGATAATCACTTCGACGGGGTGATTCTCTCGGAGATTCTGGAGCATCTGGACGACGATGTGGCCGGGCTGCGCGAGGTGTGGCGCGTCCTCAAACCGGGCGGCGTGGTGGCGATCACCGTGCCCAACGCCAATTATCCGTTTCTGTGGGACCCCCTGAACAAAACCCTGGAGACGTTGTTTCACACCCATATCAGCCGGGGGCCGCTGGCGGGCATCTGGGCCAACCACGTCCGGCTCTATCAGCGGGATCAGTTGCGCCGTGTCGTGGAAGCAGCGGGTTTCATCGTGGAGCAGGAACGCGCCTTCACCCATTACAGCTTTCCTTTCCTTCATAACATCGTCTATGGACTGGGCAAACCGCTGCTGGAGAGCGGGTTGCTGCCGGAAGCGTTGGCCAATGCCGCCGACCGCACGGCTTTTGAGAAAAACAGCGGCAGCCTGCTGAATCCGATCAATCTGGGCCTGGCCGTGTTTAACGCTGTTGACCGGTTGAACCGGATGGACGAACCGGTGGGCCGTTCGACGGTCAACCTGTGCATCAAAGGACGGAAACCGGTATGAACGACAGGCCGCCTGAGGAGCGCCCATTTCCCACGCCGGAGGGACTGCCTGCGTCTTCTGACGGAGTGCCGCCCGAAATCCCGGATGCCGCTGGCCCCCGACCTGCGGATGAAACCCTGATGCCTGGGACAGCCAACCCGACGGAGGACGAGGCCGCCGTGGAATCCATGATTGCCGGAGCGCGGCAGGCATTGGCCCGGCAGGAGGCGTTTGCCGACCTCACCCTGTGGGACGTGCTGGCGCTGGGCGTGCGAGCGCCGCGCGCCACCTGGCGGGCGTTCTGGGCGACTATCCGCGACGAAGAGATACCTTCCCCGGTGATGGGGATGCCGTCGACGCCGTCACCGGAGGGTGTCCCCAGCCCAGAGAGGGTGCTGGCTGAGGAATCGCTGGCTGGAGCACCGTCGCTGTCCGGGCGGCTCCGGCAGCGCGGGGCCGTGATACCCTTCGGTCTCCAGGTCGTCGGGGCGCTGCTGGCCTTGATCGGCTCAGTGATCATGACTTCCGGCGCGAACCGGACCGAAGCCCGCGAATTGCAGACCGGCGGCCCTTTTTTGCTGGCGGGCTTCTTGCTGTGGCTGGCGGCTGCCGCCGTGGCTTACCGGGACGATCTGGCGTCGTGGCGGAGGCGTTGGTGGCAGCGGCTGTCCCGACGGGGGGCAGGGACTGGCGACGCCCGCGATGAGTCCTCTCCGCCTGAGCATCCTGTGGAAACGCTGGCAGAAGCCGCCCCGCTTACTGACCAGACAGTCCCCATTTCCCAGGAAGCCCGGCGGCCTTTCTCGTTGGCGGGGACGGCAGCGCCGCATCTATCGCGCCTGGCGCTGGCCGGGCTGGGCCTGGTGCTCTGCCTGGCGGCGTATGCCTTCAACGGCGGCAACACCTTCACCGGTTTCGGCGTGTTTGTGTGGATCAGCAGCATCATCGTCTGGTTGGCGGTGCTGACGCCGCCGGACTTCGATCTGGTGGCCTGGACGCAGGCGCGGCGCGAGCAGTGGGCGCGCGTTTTCCGGCGCGAAGTGAGCTTCCGCCTGTCCTGGACGGCGGTGGCGCTGATCGCCATCATGCTGGTGGCTGCCTACTTCCGTGTCGCCGATTTTGCCGGTGTGCCGCCGGAGATGACCAGCGACCACGTGGAGAAGTTGCTGGACGCGCAGCGTGTGCTGGATGGCACACACCAGATATTTTTCCCCAACAACGGCGGGCGTGAGGGCTTCCAGATGTACCTGGTGGCCATTTTCTCCCGGCTGACCGGCCTGGGGATGCAATTCGCCACCCTGAAATGGGTATCCGTGCTGGAAGGGCTGCTGACCATCCCGATCCTGTGGTGGATGGGCCGTGAACTTATCGGCGAGGATCAGCCTGAGCTGGGCAACGCGGTCGGCCTGATCCTGGCGGCGCTGGTGGCCGTCAGCTACTGGCATGTGGCCCTGTCGCGGCTGGCGCTGCGCATCGTGCTCACGCCGCTGATCATGGCGCTGGTGATGGTTTACCTGGCGCGTGGGATGCGCCATAACCGCCGGGCGGATTTCCTGAAGGCCGGGGTGGCTCTGGGTGTCGGGGTCTACTGTTATCAGGCGGTGCGTATAATCCCGCTGGTGATCGTTTTGGGCGTGGCGCTGGTCTTTCTGTTCCGGGCCAAACACTGGGCCGACCGCCGCCGCTATCTGACCAATCTGGCGGCGCTGGCGCTCGTCGCGGCGGTGATCTTCGTGCCGTTGGGCCGTTTTATGATCGAATCGCCCAACCTGTTCTGGATGCGCACACAAGGCCGCATTTTGGGCGATGATGTGATCACCGAGGCCGACCCGGAGACCGGCCAGCTGGTGGAGCGGGAAGCCACCCTGCAAGATCGGCTTGACGCCCTCAACAAGAATCTGCCCGTGCTGGGCCGCAACATCCGCAATGCTCTGCTGATGTTCAACTGGAAAGGCGACGTGGCCTGGATCAACGGCGCGCCCAACCAACCGGCGATGGACGTGGTCACCGGCTCGCTGCTGATCCTGGGATTGGCAGCCTGGCTGGTGCGGATGTTTCGGCGGCGGGACGTGGTGGACTGGCTGATCCTGCCGGGGATATTCATCATGCTGCTGCCCTCGGCGCTGTCCATCGCTTTTCCGGTGGAGAATCCCAGCGCGACCCGCACCAGCGGATCGCTGCCGCTGGTCTACCTGATCGCCGCTTACGGTCTGGGGACTCTCCTGGCCCAATTGGAGCGCGCTTTCCGGGGCCGCCGGGCGCGGGCGGTCAGCGTGGCCGTCGCCGTGGCCATGGTGTGGGTCGCCTTCGGTTATAACAGCAGCCTGTACTTTGGCGAGTACGTGGCGCGTTACCGGATCGCCGCGCAGCCGTACACGGTGGCCGGGCGCATCCTGCGCGGTTTTGCGGAAAGCGACGGCGCTTATGGCAATGCCTTCATGGTGGCCTATCCGTATTGGTTCGATCACCGCGCCGTCGGCATCGAAGGGGGCCGCATTGACTGGCCCAATGGTCTGCTGTCCATCCACGACCTGCCGCAGCATATTCGGGATCATCTCTCGACCGCCTATGCCTTTGATCCAGACCGCGAGGTGCTGTTCTTCTACAACCGGGCCGACGAGGAGACCCCCCAGGTGCTGCGCGACTGGTTCCCCAATGGCAGCAGCATTTTGCAGCGTACCGATCTTGACGTGAAAGATTTTTACACGTTCACCGCGCCGCCGCCGGGTGGGGACTGGCTGGTGAGTTTCCTGAATCAACACCCGCCGGCGTCGAACTGAGGAAACCGGGCCATGATGGTGTACTGATCCTGCTGAGCGCCGCCGGGCAAATAATCGAGTCTATGGCTGAGTCTCAACGATCTGCGGAAGGTCAACCGTCGTTTGTGGATGTCCCTGCGCCGCCGGGCGGGCCGAGGGCGGGCGAGTCGCGGCATGAGCGCCCGCTGATCGACTGGCAGAATATGCTGATCGCGGGCCTGCTGGTCGTGATCGTCGCTCTGGCCGCGTATTATCGCTTCGTCGGCCAGAACTGGGACGATTACACCCATCTGCACCCCGACGAGCGTTTCCTGACCACGGTGGCGTCCAGCATCTCGCCGGTGTCAGGGATCGACCAGTACTTCAATACGCACGAAAGCAGCCTGAACCCCAACAATCGCGGGGCAGGGCTGTACGTCTATGGGACGCTGCCGCTGTTTGTGGTTAAGGCGGCGTCAGGCATCACCATCGACCTGACCGGCGACCCCACCTGGGGCAGTTACAACCGCATCCAGCTCGTCGGGCGTTCGGTGTCGGCGGTGGCTGACCTGCTGACGTTGGTTTTCCTGTTCCTGCTGGGGCGGCGTCTCTATGGCCGGTGGACGGGGCTGCTGGCGGCGGCGCTTTACGCCGGGGCGGTCCTGCCGGTCCAGCTCTCCCACTTCTGGACGACCGACGCTTTCACCAGCCTGCCGGTGATCATCGCCGTGTGGTTCGCCGCCCGCGTGCTGGATGACGGCGGCTGGGGCAATTATGCCGGTTTTGGCCTGGCGCTGGGTGCGGCGGTGGCCAGCCGGATCAACGTCGCTCCGCTGGCGGTGGTGCTGGCACTGGCGACGCTGGTCCGCCTCTGGCCGGTCTTCGAGTCGCGGTACCCGCAACCCCAGCGGGATCGGCTGCTGAGCCGCGAGGTCGGCGGGCTGATCCTGGCAGGGGCCATCGCCTTCCTGACGTTCCGCGTGGCTCAGCCGTATGCCTTCGACTTCCCAGGCGTGCTGGGCATCTTGCTGCCCAATAATCCCCAGTGGTGGCAGAACATGGGGGAGGCGCAGCGCTTGGTCTCTGGGCAGGTGGACTTCCCCCCCAATCACCAATGGGCGGCGCGCATCCCTTACGTTTTTGCCTGGTGGAACATGGTGATGTGGGGCATGGGGCTGCCGCTGGGGCTGTTGGCCTGGGGGGGCTGGGCCTGGGCTGGCTTCCGCATCCTGCGCGGTTGTCCGGGCTGGGCGCGTCATTTGCTGCCGGTGGTGTGGATTCTGATCTATTTCGGCTGGCAGGGGCGGCAGTGGGTGATGACCATGCGCTACTACATGCCGCTCTATCCCTTCCTGATCCTGCTGGCGGCCTGGGCGTTGACCACGCTGGTCCGGCGGGCCTGGCGGGATCGACCGACCGGCTGGAAGCGCCTCCGGTTGGGGATGACGGTGGGCCTGCTGGCGCTGGTGACGGTCTTCACGCTGGCCTGGGGTTGGGCCTTCACGCGCATCTACACCCGCCAGTTGACCCGCGTGCAGGCCTCCCACTGGATTCTGCAAAACCTCCCGGCGGATTATTCGCTCACCATTGACGGCATCGACGGCTCGCCGCGCATGGTGAACATTGGATTGCCGAACGATTCCCTGCCCGATGAAGAGGCACTTGTGGCAAACGCCACTCACTATCGGGAGGATGGTCCGGCCAAGACGGCGCGGTTCACCGCGCCAGCCGCCGGGACGGTCACCCGCATTCACGCCGCCCATCTGGGCGACCCGGCGGGGGATGATGAGCCGGAGACGGTGTGGGTTGGCCTGTGGGACGTGGCCGAAGGGCGTTTGATCGGCGAGGGGCGGTTGAGCGCCGACTTCAGCCAGGGCGAATCGCCGCTGGGACGGTCCTATGACATCCCGCTGGAGGAGCCGGTCATGCTGCTGGCCGGGCGGGAGTACGAGTTGCAGACGCGGGCGGAAGCGGGCGCGCCTTTCATCGTCGCCGGGGCGGTGATCGCGACGGAAGGTCCCTGGGACGATCCCATCCCCTGGAAGGTTTGCGCCTCACCGGACGGCCTGCCATGGACGCCCGATATGCCGCCTGGCCTGGTATCGCTGGACCAATGTGTGGGCATCGACGGCTTTGGCATGGGGTATTACCAGGGGCTTGAGCTGTTTATGGCGGCGGAGGATGACGAAGGTAAGCGCCAGACCATCCAGCGTATCCTCGACCAGGCCGAATAC